>DASZXF010000217.1:0-4269 GCA_035546055.1 Ktedonobacteraceae bacterium | reverse complement strand
ACCAGTACAGAATGATGCGAGCGCCACAGGCGCGACATGCAGCACCTGGTGCTGCATGAGTTCACTATGCGGCACTGATGGCCCTAGTTCTGCATAAGTTTGCGCAGGACGGCGGGCAGGATGCCGCCATTTTTATAGTAGCGGACATCAATCGGCCCATCGAGGCGCGCGATGGTCTGGAAGTGGAGGATAGAGCCATCCTCGCGGGTGACTTTGACCGTGACTTCCTGGCGCGGCTTCAGGTCGTGCTCCAGGCCGACGATATCGTAGACTTCGTGGCCGGTCAGTTTGAGCGCTTCTTTGCTCTCTCCCGGTTTGAACTGCAAGGGCAGGACGCCCATCCCAACCAGATTGCTGCGGTGAATGCGCTCAAAGCTCTCGGCGATGACGGCGCGCACGCCCAGCAGTTGCGGACCCTTGGCCGCCCAGTCGCGCGAACTGCCTGAGCCGTACTCCTTGCCGGCAATGATCAGCAAGGGTACGCCCTCCTGCTGATAGCGCATGGAGGCTTCGTAGATGGTCGTCTCTTCTCCATCTGGCAGGTGAACGGTGTAGTACCCTTCTTTGCCGCCCACCAGGCGGTTGCGCAGACGAATATTGCCAAAGGTGCCGCGTACCATGACCTCGTGATTGCCGCGCCGGGTACCGTAGCTGTTGAAGTCACGCCGCTGTACGCCATGTTCAAGCAGGTACTTACCCGCCGGGCTGGCTGGCGCGAAGCTGCCTGCCGGCGAGATGTGATCGGTGGTGATCGAGTCGTCCAGCACGGCCAGCACGCGCGCTTGACGAATGTCCTTCACCGGCGCGGGCTCAGGAGCCATGTCCTGGAAGAAGGGCGGTTCTTGAATATAGGTGGATTCAGGATTCCACTGGAAAAGCTGACCATCCGTGGAGCTGGAAAGCGCCTGCCACTGTTCGTCTCCCTCGAAGACCGAAGAATAATTCTTTTTGAAAACCTCCGGCGAGACGGCGCGAGCCATCAATTCCTGCACTTCTTTCTGCGACGGCCAGATATCGCGCAGGAAAACCGCTTCGCCGTTGATGTCGGTCCCCAGAGGCTGGGTGGTCAGGTCGATATCAACCGTCCCGGCCAGAGCATAGGCGACCACCAGCGGCGGCGAAGCCAGGAAGCTGGCCCGCACCTGCGGATGAATACGTCCCTCGAAGTTGCGGTTGCCACTTAGCACTGCCGCAACAACCAGATCGTTGTCCTGCACAGCCTGCGCGACCGGCTCGGAGAGAGGGCCGCTGTTGCCAATGCAATTGTGAACCGCGACTGTACCTGCGACAAAAGCGTGGAGATCGTTGACGGCCAGATCAAACACTGCTTTCTTGCCAGCGGGCCGGCGTTCGACGACCTGGAGCGCGAGAGCTGGTAGTGTGCGCGCTTCCTTCTCCACACAGTAGCGCTTTGAGCTTTCTCTATCATCATGCGAGCGCAAGGGCGCGAACCACTCGCGCACACCAAGCTGCTTGAACAGGGCCGCTGGAGACGGGAAATCGCAGGCATCTCTATGCAGGGGCTGGAACTTGCGTGCTGTCGGTTGGGGCAGCCGTGAGAAGCGATCATAGCCCTCTAGCAGCGCATAGTGAGGGAAGACAACTGGCTCACGCTCCAACAACTCCACTGCCGCTTTCTGGCGAACGCGGGCAAACGAGAGCGTGTTATTCGCCTGGTGCAATACCTCCAGGCGCGCCGACATCCAGAGGCGCTGCCGATGGATCTGATCCACCAGACGCCAGTACACCGCTGCCGCACTGGCTCGCAGAGCCTTGTCCACGCAATAGCGAAATCCTACCTGTTCCACAAACGAGAGGCCATCCGGCAGTTCCAGGCGAACCTCTACGCGGGGGAGACCATCCTGTGCGACCGGGTAGGAGGATGCGGCACGACGGGTTGCATACTCGTAGATATTGGCCCCATCGGTTTTGACGCCGCTGCGGGCCAGCAAGCAGATGATATCCCGCATGACTTGCTTGAGCGCTTCTACATGCTCCGGGATGGTACTCTGCGAATAGGCTGGTGTCTCAAGGGTGGCCTCATCCTCATCCTCGCCCCAGCGATGGAGCGCAGGCGCGTGACCATCTGCGCCAAAGAGTCCGCCCAGGAATTCGCGGACGACTGCGCGGGGACAACTCTCATCCAACACAAAGGCCGGCAGCGCCGGTTCCTGCTGAATGCGCTTCCCGGTACGCACGCCTGGCAGTGTACTGATGGCATCGGTGAGCGGTTTGGGCAAAACGATGGTCCATTTCCGCTCATCGTAGCGCGTGGCCGCTGGACGACAGCCAGTGAGAAGCTCTACATCGTCAAGAACGGCCTCACGATCCATGGCCTGGCCAACGTGCATACGTCCCTGACCCAGCAAACTGATCGAACCATCACTCAACAGATGACCAAGCAGACGAGCAAAGGCCAGGGTGCGCAAGCGCTCAAACGAGGTAGCCATTGTAAAGGCCAGGGTGCCCACGGGCAGGACATAATCGGCTTCATCGTCGCCAACTTCGTCCAGGGGAGCCTCAAGACCTACCACGACCCGATCTTGACCCATCACAAGCTGATCCGCGCGCACCCAGCGTCCATCAGTGCAGAGAATTTTGTGATCAGGAGTACAGACCAGCGTGCGCCCATCCTGGAGAACGAGCGAGATGCACTCACGTTCGCCCTGAACCATCATCTCCGCCTGGGTTGCGGTACTCAATGTGCCATCCGCAGTGGGTGCCAGCAGCGTAACTCCGCCGGTACGCGGCATCTGCTCAATGCGCCGCGAAGTTCCGTTGGCCAGCAAGACTGGCGTTCCCTCGGCAATACAGGTTGTACAACCATAGCCGACGAGATGGAAGCGCAACGCCTCCAGGTAGGGCACAAGGTCGGCGTTGTTCAGGTAATCGACTACGGCGCGCGAGCCTGGCGCCAGACTGGTTTTGACGGTGGGCTTGACCGATAGACCGCGCTCAACGGCGTGCTTGGCCAGCAGGCCAGCGGCGATCATGACAGAGGGATTTGAGGTATTGGTGCAACTGGTGATGGCGGCGATGGCAACGGAGCCATCGGTCATGTGAACCTGGGTGTCGCCCATGCTCACCAGCACATCGTTGACGTGCCCGTTCTGGCGTCCATTGGCCTGTTGCTGGCTCAGATCCTCATGTTGAGCGACCGGATCGGGATCGGGCTGCCCGCCGCCTTCGCCGGCATAGCGAGTAATAGCATCTTCGGTGGTCACGTTTTCGGAGACGAAGCGATCAGGATACACCGAGCGGAAGACACGGCTCATATTCTGCAAGGGCACGCGGTCCTGGGGACGCCTGGGACCGGCCAGGCTGGGTTCGATGCTCGCCAGGTCGAGTTCGAGCAGATCGTCAAAGGCCGGCGTCAGCTGATCGTCGGTGCGGAACAGATGCTGAGCTTTCGTATAACGCTCAACCAGTTCCGCATCGCGCCCGGTCATGCGCAGGTAACGCAAGGTCTCTTCATCCACCGGGAACAGGGTCGCGGTCGCGCCGAATTCGGGGGACATATTGGAGATCGTCGCCCGGTCGGCCAGGGAGAGATAGCTGAGGCCAGAGCCGGTAAATTCGACAAACTTGGCAACCACGCCGCGTTTGCGCAGCATCTGCGTTACGGTCAACACCAGGTCGGTCGCGGTCGCGCCTTCGGGCAGCGCTCCGCTGAGGCGCACGCCGATGACTTCGGGCGTCAGCAGGTAGAGGGGCTGGCCCAGCATGACCGCCTCGGCCTCGATGCCACCAACGCCCCAGCCGAGCACGCCCAGGCCATTGATCATCGTCGTGTGCGAGTCCGTGCCGACCAGAGTATCAGGGAAAGCTACCGTCTCGCCGTTCTCGGTTTTCGTCATCACCACCTGGGCCAGAAATTCCAGATTGACCTGGTGGCAGATACCCGTACCGGGAGGCACCACGCGGAAATCGCTAAAGGCCTGCTGCGCCCAGCGCAGGAGGCCGTAGCGCTCGCTGTTGCGCTCATATTCGCGCTCGACGTTGCGCTCAAAAGCCAGGGTAGAACCAAACTGATCGACCTGCACCGAATGGTCGATCACCAGATCGGCAGGCACAAGCGGATTGACCTTGCGCGCATCGCCACCCAGGCGAGCCATGGCCGAGCGCATAGCTGCCAGATCAGCCACCACAGGCACGCCGGTAAAATCCTGCAAGAGCACGCGACCGGGCATAAAGGGATACTCGGCTTCGGACTGGCCCGCGCTCCCCGGCTGCCAGTTCCCCAGAGCCAGCACATCGGCCTCGCTGATC
>DASZXF010000216.1:0-3582 GCA_035546055.1 Ktedonobacteraceae bacterium | reverse complement strand
CGCGTGTCCTCGCTGACTTCGTAGAGGTCGAGCAAGGCGTCGGCGATGCCGGCGGCTCCGTGGGCGTAGCCGGTGTAGCTCTGGCCGCTGAGCTGGCGATAGCCCTGGGGAAGCGTCCAGCAGACCTCTCGCTGCTGATTGGTGGTGGCGACAGCCAGGAGATGTTCGCCGCAGACCAGGGCATGTTCCAGGTGTTCTCGCTGGTCCGTTTCGTCCCAGAGCCAGAGGTGGAAACGCAGACGGCCAGCGGTGCCGTGAAAGAGATCGGGCGAGGTAAAGGGCAGGCCGGCCACCAGGCGCCCTCGTGCGCAGGCGGCGGCGATGAGGGTGTGATCGCGCAAAACCTGCCCGGCGCGCAGGAGAGCCGCGCCCACGCCCGCTTCGCCGATGTACAGTCCGGGCAAGGGCTGACCGGCGATCAGGGGAGCGTCCTGCAGCCAGCGTGCGGCCTCGCCCAGACAGGTCTGCCAGCCCGCCTGTGGATACTGATCCACCAGTTCGGCGAAGGCCAGCAGCGTTCCGGCGTTGCCCGCGTTGAGATCGCGCGCCGCCAGGCCATAGGTCAATGGATGTGCGCTGCGCCAGAAAACGCCGGGCTGACCTGGCTCTCGCTGCGCGAGCGAGCCGAGGGTGCGCAAAAGCTCCTGAGCAAGCTGTTCCCAGGATGGCTCCGCTTCGGCGCTTGCAGCCGACGAGGAAACGACGATGGCCCTGTCGTGGTCGGACACATACTCAAGGTCCGCCTGGATTTCCTGCATGGAGGCGTAGCGCGCGCCGCCGGCGCTCAGGCAGCGGCTGATGATGTCCTGGAGTTGCGCGCCGGTGGACGAAAACCACGCGGGCGGACGAGTCAGCAGGTGCGCGGGATCGGGCGCTTCGGCTGGCTCGGCGCCGGTGACGAGGGCGTAGAGCAGAGCGCCAAAGCTATAGATGTCGTCGGCGCAGGCCAGAGGCAGACCGCGCTGCCGCCGGGGTGAACTGTAGCCCCTGGTGCCACGCTCTCCGGCGCCCAGGCTGCCCTGCCGGTCCGTCAGCTCAAAGTCGACCAGGTGCAGACGCCCATCCTGAGCATACAGAACATTGGCCGGCTTGAGATCGGCGTAGACCAGGCCGCGCTGATGGAGCTGGCGCAAAAGCTCGGCCAGTTGACCGCCCCAGGCGATAATCTGCCGCTTCTCCAGAGCCGGCCCCTGGTTCCTGCTCCGGGCCAGCAGAGCCTCCAGCGTTTCCCCCTGAATATCTTGCAGGACGAGAAAAACCCCGTACTCATTTTCGAGACAGGCATAGAGGTCCGGCACCTGCGCGAGATCGCTCAGGGCGCGCAGCAGACTGGCCTCGTGCAGCAAGCCCCGCGTGATACTGTCCTCGCTCGTCCCAGGCTGCCAGAGCAGGCCCGGTCCCTTGACCACGCAGGAACGCGCGGCCAGCAGATCCCCGGCCAGGTAGAGCGTGTGCGTAGGAGAACGGCTGAGCACGCTCGCGAGCAGATAGCGCCTGTCCAGCAGACGCGGCATCTCCGGCGCGGTCCGCGCGATGCCCGCGCGCAGAAACGGATCGCAGCGTCCGGCAGGCGCGACATAGAACGGCCTGCGCTGTTCCGGCAGCAGTTCGCCTGCGGGTCCACGCAGGGCCGGCGAGATCAGGCCGTCCGCTTCCTGCATGAGAAGTTCACCGCGCAAGCTGCCATAACGATAATGAACCAGGCTGCCGGGGCGTAAGGCGCGATCCGAGGGAATGCGCAGGGCGGGCAGGGAGCGCGTTTGTTCATCCAGCAGACCGGCCAGCAGTACGGCCTCTTCCTCGTCAGAGGGGTAGATAGTGAGAAACTTGCCCATCTGACTCCAGCCGTACTGTCCCTGATTGAGCGCCTGGAGCGCCGTCAGCGAGGCCACCACCTTGAAGACCGCGCGCCGTCGCAGCAGCAGCGGCAACACGCGCCGCAGCACCTCGCCGGCGCAGGCAGGCTGGGCCGCCAGGTGCAGTTTCCAGCCCTGTTCTTCCAGCGTTGCCTCGCGATGGCGAAAGAGCAGCCACAGACGCGCGCTGTCAGCACTCCGCCTGACCTCCCATTGAGCGTCCGCCAGCGCGAGCGTCCGCCAGATGCCGGCAACTTCTGCCAGCCAGGGATCGTCGGCATGCTCCAGCAGAGGAAACTGCTCTACGCCTGATGAGAGCGCCCGCAAGGCTTAATAGCTCTTGAGGGGCTGAAAGGCTGCGGGATACCCATCGAGGGAAGTCAGCGCGCAGGTATTGGCGCAGCCGGGCAGCAGGGAGCCGGGCCGTTCCGCCTGTAAGTGTGTTTCCTGCAAGAAATCCTCAATCAGATCATATGGCAGCCCCGCGCGTACCAGCACTTCGACGGGGTAGGCGCAAAGCTCTTCGTAATAAGCGGGATCGGCGGCGGCGCGGGCGATGATCCTGCGCAGGAGTGTGCGGGCGGCTTGGAGACGCATAAAAAACGGTTTCCTCCCTGAGTTGTTTTTGTCCATCTATGTACAATCATATGCAGCCAGCCGGCCCTTGTCCCCCTACTTTCGGGGGGTTCTGCCAGGGTTTGCTCCCCTCCGCAGGGAGGGTCGGCCCAAAAATACGGTAGTGAGAGCAGACCATCTACCGTCAAAAAGGTATTTCATTCAACAGACTTAGATCAGTCTTGACGCGAAGAGGAACGATATGCTATACATGAAAAAAAGCAGAGTTGACAGGGGCGCGAGCCAGGAACGCAGGCCGGCGTTTCTGTCAGGGCGATCCTCTCAATCCCTGCGGCACCCATCTTCCAGCAGGAGCATCAGGCATGGAACAGTACGCTGAAAGGATTCACCTCCAGTTTAGCGGGAGAGTAGAAAGAGCCGCGCCGGGCCTGTCAGTTCGCCCGGAGACGTTTCCCCTCCTGACAACCAGGGTCCATGTGCCTCCTGTGCCGCTCAACCTGGTGGCGCGTCCGCAGCTCATCAGCACATTGGACAGGGGGATTCGCCAGCGCAAGCTCACCCTGCTCCTGGCGCCGGCAGGCAGCGGGAAAACAACTCTGCTGAGCGCCTGGCGAGCCGCGCCGGCGGGAAACAGTCTGCCGGCGGCGTGGCTCTCCCTGGACGAGCGCGACAATGAGCCGGGACATTTTCTGGCTTATCTCCTCCTGGCCCTCCAGGGCATCCAGGGCACTGACGAGTTTCAGCGTTGCGCGCCAGATGCCTCCTCCGAGCCGCTCTCCGAGCAGGCGCTCATCCGTCTGCTCAACGCCATCGCCGCCAGCATCGCCTATGATTTTGTCCTCGTGCTGGATAATTACCAGGTCATCGCCCATCCCGCCATTCATCGCGCCCTCGCCTTTGTCCTGCAATACGCCCCGCGTTCCATGCACCTGGTCATCGCCAGCCGGCTTCAGCCGCCGTTTCCCCTCATCAGGCTCCGCGCGCAGGGTCAGCTCTGGGAAATGACCGGCCAGGATTTGCGCTTTGACGCCGAGGAAGCCGCCCTCTTCCTGAACACGAGCATGGGTCTGCAACTGGCCAGACACGCAGTCGAAGAACTGCATCAGCAGAGCGAAGGCTGGATTACGGGTCTGCAACTGGCCGCCTGTAC
>DASZXF010000215.1:0-4684 GCA_035546055.1 Ktedonobacteraceae bacterium | reverse complement strand
AGAGATAGCGGCGGCCAGAGATATACAGGACAATGATGGGGATGACTGAGAGAAAAACCGCCGCCATAATGGCCGGGACGTTGGAGGTGTATTCTCCCTGGAAGCTCCAGAGCGCCAGTGGCAGGACGCGCACCTCTGGACTCTGGGTGAGGACCAGCGGGAAGAGAAAGCCATTCCAGACGTGCAGGGCATCGTAGATGACGATGGTGACGAGGGCGGGTCGGGAGAGCGGCAGGACCAGTCGGGCGAAGATCTGTCCGTGGCCGGCGCCGTCGAGCAGCATGGCCTGGTAAAGTTCTTTGGGAATATCCCGCAAATACGTCACGAGCACCAGGACCGATAACGGAATGCTAAAGGCGGCATAGGGCAAAATTAACGCGTACAGGGTATCGTAGAGATGCAGGTTGACGATCAGGATGTAGAGCGGAATGATAGTGGCCTGCAAGGGTACAGCCAGCCCTACCAGGAAGAGATTGAAAACGGCACGCGTCAGGCGATTACGCATCCTGGCAATGGCATAGGCGGCGAAAAATGAGATGCTGACGGTCAGCACGACGCTCAGTACGGTCACGAAGATGCTATTCACGAAATACATGCCGAAGTCGTTGGTGAAGACATCCAGGTAATTTTGCAGGGTTGGATGGACCGGCGGGTACCAGTTGGCTCCCTGAAAAAAATCCTGCCGGGTACGCAGGCTGCTGATAAACATGTAGAGAATGGGGTAGAAGGAGATGAGCAGCCAGATTACACCGAAGGTAAATGGCAGCGCTTCCTTCCAGATGGGCGACCGCTTGCTGCGCGCGGGCGCGAGCGCGAACGCTCTGGCCTCTGTGGTGAGACTCATACGCATGGTGGCACCTTCTTTCTTTCGTTCTCTCTCGTTGCTCGCTTAGATTCCATCCAGTTGACTGGCCATCTGTGTGAATCTGGTGGCGCGCAGGAGAATCAGCGAGAGGGCTACGCCGATGACGATCAGCACAACCGCCAGGGCGCTTCCATAGCCGATCTGCTCGCTCTGAAAGGCGGTAATGTACATGTGCAGGGGCAGGACACGCGTGGCGTAACCTGGACCTCCTCCGGTGGTGACCCAGATGATATCGAAGTAGGTCAGCGAGCCGGTTAGCATGAGGGTGGACGAGGTGATGAGGGTGTAGCGCAACTGCGGCAGGGTGATGGAGAAAAAGCTGCCCCAGCGGGTCGCGCCGTCGATGGTGGCGGCCTCGTAGAGCTCTCTGGGGATCTGACGCGTGCCGGCCTGGTAGAGCAGGGCGTGAAAGGGAATGAACTGCCAGGCGATCAGAAGGACCACGACCGGAAAGGCGAGGTCGGCATTGCCCAGCCAGCCCTGCGCCAGAGCGCCCAGACCCAGCGCGCGTAAAAGCGTGTCCACAACGCCGAAGTTGGGATCGAGCAGCGAGACCCAGGTGATACCCAGGGCGACGGTGGAAAAGAGCAGGGGCACGAAGTAAAAAACGCTGAGTACGCTGCGATAGCGCTGTTCTCCGGCCATGAAAACGCCCAGCAGCAGACTGAGCGGCGTTTCAATCACCCAGGTCAGCACCATCATTTCCAGCGAGAGCAGAATGGCGTGCAGGGCTACGCCGTCGGTGAGCAGGCTTTGCCAGTTGCCCGCGCCGGTCCAGACCATCTGGCCCAGACCGTTCCAGCGGACGCAACTCAGGTAGACCGCGACGACCAGCGGCAGCAGGGCGAAGAGGCCGTAGAGGCCGAGCGCGGGAGCGGTCCAGAGCAGGGCCAGGGGTGTTGTGCGAACAACGGGGCGCGCAGGATGTCCTACCATTTGCATTGTTTTTCCTCTCCCGGAAGCGGGGAGGAGTCAGGCGAGACGCCCGTTCTCTCCCCGCTGCCACTTCGATGATCCGGCTTACGAGGGATTGACCTTATCCATGGCAGCCGAGAACTGCTGCGGGGTCATCTGGCGCAAAAAGACCTGTTCCAGGTTGGTCAGCACCGCCTGGGCGCGGTTGGGATCGAGCGCCTGGTCCCAGGATAACTGAAAGTGCGGGGCGTTCCGGGCCAGTCTATACAGGAACAGCAGCCACTCGCTGTTTTTGGCCGCCGACAACTGGGACTCGATGCCCTGGACTGGCGGCACATTGCCAATGGCGATCAGTCCGCTGACCTGTTCATCATTCAGTACGGCCTCTTTCAGATAAGTCAGAGCGTCCTGTGGAACTTTCGAGGCGGCGGAGATGGAGTAGAAGTTGCTCAGGTTGCCCGCGACGTTCTGCGGATCGCCGGTGCCACCCTCGACGCCGGGGAAGGGAAACCAGCCGAGCTTGCCCTGTGAGACAAAATCTGGACTGTTGGAGAGAATGGTGGCGAAGTTCCAGCCGCCCTGTAAGAGCAAACCCGCCTTGCCGGTGGAGAACAGAGTGGTGTCCTGATTGGTGTCCGCGCTGACCGACGAATAGGTTGAGCCGAACGCTCCGGCGGCCACCAGTTCTTGAATCAGGGTGTTGGCTTTGATGAAGGCTGGATGGGACCAGGCACCCGCTGCCCTGTTCAAGACAGCGTCAAAGACCGCCGGGCCGCCCAGTCGGTCCACCAGATACTCCTCATACATCAGGTAGGGCCATTTGCTCTGGCCGGCAACGGCGATAGGAATCAACCCCTGCTGCTTGAGCACCTGGACGATGTGCAGCAGCTCGCTCCAGGTCTGAGGTACCTGGAGATGATGGTTAGCGAAAAGCTCTTTGTTGTAGTAAAAGACCACTGGCTGAATGCCACTGTTGGGAATGGCATAGGATTTGCCGTTGAAGGTGGCCGCCTGCAAGACCGAGGGGAAAAAGCGCTGCGGCCAGCTCTGATCGGCCTGGAAGGCGGGCGTCAGTTCGTAGACATCGCCGGCATCGACATACGACTGGAGCACGCCACCGCCCCAGCCAAAGAAAATATCCGGCGGGTTATGCGCCCCCATGGCTACCTGAATCTTTTGCTTATAGGGGTCGTTCTGAAAGAAATCCACCTCAACATGCAGCCTGGGATGCTTCTGGTTAAACTCGGCGGCAAGCTTCTGCACCAGGGCTTTCTTGCTGCCGGTACTCGTATCCCAGATGGTCATTGTCGTCACATCGCCAGAGCCGCCCGTCGAGGCAGAGCCGCCCACCCCATAGCAGCCGCTTAACAGGGTAGTCAGGGGGAGCAGAGGGAGCAGGGAAACTCCGCCCGCGAGTTGCAGAACCTGCCGGCGAGAGAAAAGCTGTCGTCGCACGTCGGTATCCTTTCCTTGGCGTCTTCGCCACGTGAAATACAGTCTTCAAAAGGTCTGCGCGCTACAGACCAGGGAGAGGGATGTGAGCAACCAGAGGGCTTGCGAAAAAACTTGCGAAATTCCAGCGGAAGCAACACGGAGTGCTGCCCGATATCCCGCTCCTGCCATTACTTCCGGCTCTTTTTATGGCAAATACGGGAAATATCATCTGACATGCTCCTCCATCACGGCCTTAGAAGCAAAGATGAGCTCCATCTCATCTCTACTCTGATCGATAGCCCTATCGAAAATAACCCGATAATCGGACTATACCACGATGAATGTGTGTCTGTCAATGCGCGGCCAGGGACAGGCTGGAGAGGTGCGGTTGATTTTTTCCTGCTGACGTGCTATCCTGGGAATTGAACGATAGCGCTTTCGAGTCTCAGGCATCTGGCGCAAGAACAGAAAAGAGAAGAGGGTAACTATGAAGCGGCGATCTACCATCGCTGAGATTGCAGAAGCGGCTGGGGTTTCGGTGCCGACGGTATCGAAGGTGCTCAACCAGCGGACGGATGTGGCACAGGAGACGCGTTTGCGGGTCGAGCGTGTGATTAAAGAGAAGGGCTATGTGCGCAATCGGGCGGCCAGAGCCCTGGGCGGAGGGCAGAGCGGACTGATCGATCTGATTGTCTCGAAGCCGCTGGACAGCGAATACTTTCTGGAGGTCATTCACGGGGTCGAGGAGATTGCTCAGCAGGAGGGCAAGGATATTGTGCTGACGACGATCCAGAGCGAGGCTGAGCTGACGCGCCTTGACCACGCGGCAGACCGGATGACCGATGGGGTGGTGCTTTTACTGCCGCGTATTCATCAGCAATACGTGGCGAAGTTTCAACAACACGCTATTCCCTTTGTGGTGATCGATAATAGCATCCAGATCGATGAGCATATTCCCTCGGTCGGCACCACGAACTGGTCCGGCGGCATGGCGGCCACGCAGCATCTCCTTGAGCTGGGACATCGGCGTATCGGCATGATTGCCGATAAAGCCCATTATCTGATGGCCCGCGCGCGTTTTTTCGGCTATCGCATGGCGCTGGAGGCGGCGGGCATCCCGCTTGATCCTCAACTGGTGCGCGAGGGCAATTTTCACCCGGAAGATGGTCTGGAGCAGGCGGGCGCGCTGCTGGATCTGCCCGATCCTCCCACGGCGATCTTCGCGGGGAGCGACTGGCAGGCCGCCGGGGTCTACCGCGCGATCTACGAACGTGGCCTTGCGATTCCGGGCGATATCAGCGTGATCGGCTTCGACGACGTACCTTCCGCTCGCTGGATGACACCTCCGCTGACGACTATCCACCAGCCGCTCAAGGAGATGGGACGCATGGCCTTGAATATCCTGCTCAAACTGATCGCCGGCGAAGAACTGGAGACCCCCCGCGTCGAACTGGCCAGTTCCCTGGTGGT
>DASZXF010000214.1:0-3237 GCA_035546055.1 Ktedonobacteraceae bacterium | reverse complement strand
CGAAGGCATCCACGCCGCCTGCTCCGGCGCGGTCTGGCAGGCGGCCATCCTGGGCGTAGCGGGTCTGCGCGTCACCGACGAAGGCTATACCACCTCGCCCGTCTGGCCCGCCGGCTGGACGCGTCTGGCCTTTAGCTTTATCCACAAAGGCCAGCGCCATTATGTCGATCTGCGCCGTTGACTCCCCTGTTCTACACCTGCCCGGCGCTTCATATGCGTATCAAATGCTAAACTTCTGCTCTATCAGTCCTCCCCACGTTTTCCAGCACCGCCAGGGCGCGTTTCCCCTCTCCGCTCCGAGGGAAAGAATGAGGTTTGGCGAGCCCTGCGCGCTCGCCAAACCTCATCCCAAAGAGGGGGACGGGGCGCAACCAGCGCCTGGGGCCGCCTCAGAAACATCAGGGATGACTCATATTGAACATGGGTTGAGGAGAAAAAAGCGATGGCCGGCGGAACGCAGACAACAGGCAGATGAGAGGTGTCCATTATATTCGCTCCTGTGATATGATGTGAACAATTCTAAAGAGGAGGAAAACCTTGGAGCTTTCATTACGCTTAGACACCTTGGGTATGTTGGAGGTGCGCTATTTACGGGGGAGAGAGCGTTACCGTGACTGGCCTCCCTTTCTACTGCTTGCTGCCTCCCGGCAAGCACGCGTGCTGGCCTATCTCAATCGCGAGGCCGTAGAAGAGTTGCACCAGCAAATACTCGCAGTCGAAGCGGCGGCAGGACTGGCCATAGACACTGGCGATGAGGAAGAGAACGAGGAGAACGAGGCCGAAGAAGGCGCGGAAGCAGACGAGGTTTCACCCAAAGAGTCTGAAGGAGCCGGGAGTCTTTCGCCGGCCTTTGCGCAGGCTCTGGAAAAACTGAACGATCTGGCGCGCCAGCGCTTGCCCGATAGCAGCAATAACCCGGTCAGCGAGGAGCTTTCCGCGCTGCGCGATGCGGCGCTCAGCGGCGTCGATGAAGAGGACGAAGATGCCCTGGAACAGTTGCAGGAGGCTTTTGTGCAGATGATGGAGGTGGTACGTGAGCTCGCCGAGGAGCTTTCTACCGATGCCCTCAAACTGACTGGCAGATTGCGCTGCGCACGCACGGAAGTCTTCTTTACCCAGGCTGATACGGATGTCGATGAAGAGGACGAGGAGGATGAAGACGAAGAAAACGAGCAGCTCACCCTCGCGCTGGTGCTGCGCCTCTACGAAGAGGGCCATACCAGAACCGATGACCTGCCCGCTGTCGAACTCCAACTCGACGTTGATGATTTCGAGCGCCTGCACGAGACGCTCGATGTCGCCATCGAACGCGAACGGCGTAGCCGGCGCCGACGCTAAAGAGCACCACCTCTGTAAGTAGATGGAGCTTCTGGCACTGGCCAGAGGCTTCATCTGCTGACATTCAGGATAGTCACTTTTTTCTAGTTCAGGAGACGTTGTATGTCCGAACCCATTACCCACCAGCGTTTTGACCCCGCCCAGGGCGTGCTGTCGTACTACACGTATGACGTGCTGACCAGGTTGCTGCACGAACTGGTCGAAGCCCATCCCAAACTGGCGCAGATCGAATCGATTGGCAAAAGTCTGGAAGGCCGCGAACTCTGGCTGGTCACGTTGACCAACCAGGAGACCGGGCCAGCGCTGGAGAAGCCCGCTTACTGGATCGACGGCAATACGCACGCCGGCGAGGTCACTGGATCGACGGTGGTACTGTATACGATCTGGTCATACCTGACAAAATATGGCCAGGACGAGAAAGTTACCCGCGTGCTCGACCGCAGCGCCATCTATCTTCTGCCCCGCATCAGCGTAGACGGAGCGGAAAAGTATCTGACCACGCCTTACGATCTGCGCAGTAGCACGCGTCTCTATCCCTACCTCGAAGAACGCGATGGCCTCTATCCCGAAGACATCGATGGGAACGGATTGATCCTGGAAATGCGCATCAAGCATCCCAATGGGGACTTCAAGTGCTCGGAAAAAGATCCGCGCATTATGCGCAAACGCGGCATCGACGACGAGGGCGGCGAGTACTATTACGTGCTGAGCGAAGGGCTGATTCGCAATTACGATGGCTACCTGATTCCGGTGGCCCCGGAACGCGAGGGCATGGATATCAACCGCAACTATCCCCATTTCTGGGAGCCAGAGGGCACGGAACACGGCGCCGGTCCCTACCCGTTTTCGGAGCCAGAAACCCGCGCCGAGGCGGAGTTCTGGCGCACTCACCCGAATATTTCGGGCGCGGTCACCTACCATACCACTTCCGGCGTGCTGCTGCGTCCTTACGGCACGTATCCCGATGAACACATGCCCACTAACGATCTGGATGTCTACAACCTGATCGGCAAACGCGGCACCGAGATCACCGGCTATCCCGCCGCCTCGGTCTATCACGGCTTCCGCTATCACCCCAAAACGGTCATGCATGGCGCGATGGATGATTTTGTCTACGACCATCACGGCTGGTTCGCCTTCACGCCGGAATTGTGGGATATGCCCACCACGGCAGGCGTGGGACCGCGCGACTTCATCAGCTGGATTCGCTGGCATCCCGAAGAGGACGATCTGAAACTGATGCGCTGGAACGACGAGGAGATGAACGGCGAGGCTTTTATCGACTGGAAACCATTCGATCATCCCCAGCTGGGACCGGTGGAGATCGGCGGCTGGCACTACAAGCTCTACGATCAGAACACGCCGCTGAAATATCTGCCGGAAATGTGCGAGAAGCATAGCCAGTGGACGCTCTCCAACGCCTCGCTCTCGCCGTTCCTGACCCTCTCCCGGCTGGTGATTGAGCCTCAAGGCGAAGATCTCTATCACATCGTCGCCCTGGTCGATAACAGCGGCTTCCTGCCCACCTATACCAGCGAGCGCGCGCTGGAGCGCCAGGATGTGCGCCCCATCGAAGTAGAACTCAAGGTGCCGGACGGCGCGAAAATCGTCGCCGGCGAACGCTGGCAGGAACGCGGCCAGCTCGAAGGCCGTTCTAACAAACTCTGGAACTGGTGGGGCGGCCACTCGCCAACCGACAATCGCCTCAAGCTCGAATGGGTTGTGCGCGCTCCCGCTGGCACCACCCTCAATCTCGTCGTCCGCGCCCAGCGCGCCGGCACATTACGTAAAGAGATAAAGCTGAGCTAAAAATGGGCATGAGTCATCCCTGATGTGATCCCGTTGGGAAAGTCGTGGGTGACTCCTCAGCGCCTGCGGCGCTTCGCAAGGGGTGTTGGA
>DASZXF010000213.1:0-10093 GCA_035546055.1 Ktedonobacteraceae bacterium | reverse complement strand
AATCCGCGTTGATCTTGATATACTGCTTCCATTCGTCCGGTACCGCGGATTCCTCGAAAATAGCTGTTACCGGGCAAGCAGGCTCGCACGCGCCACAGTCAATGCACTCGTCAGGGTTGATATACAACTGCTCGTTATCGTTAAATTCCGCCTCGCTGCTCGTCGGGTGAATGCAGTCCACCGGACAGACATCGACGCAGGAAGCATCTTTCACTCCTACACATGGCTGGGTGATTACGTAGGTCATACCTTAAAGTATCCTCCTCTATGGTCCGCCATGTGGGAGAGCGCGTATCCGACCTCTGTGACATGACGGCGAAGTGTTTTTTCTTTGGTGGTGCTGGCTTGTTTGAGCCAGTCTCAGTATAGTGTGTTACTCACACATTGTCAATCCGCTCACCGCTCAGGCGTGCGGGTCAGCACGATGAGTGCGCCTGGCGAGCGCCGCGATGGCGCTTACCAGGGCCGCATCCAGGGTGCAGCCTGGCCAATCATTTCTCTGACTTGCCTGGAACATAACACGAACCTTGCCGCTCGTCTGCTCTTTGCCTGGCAGCGCGCAACCCTGGTCCGCCGGGCTGCCTAAAGCTCGGTAATGTACAGGTGCGAGAACATGACTTTCGCGCCCTGTTCCTCAACGCTCAGCCCAATTTCTCCGGCTGCCAGACCTTTTTTCGCGTGATCGTGAATGGCCTGTCCGATGGACTTCCCGTTGATAGCCAGGGCGAAGGTGTTTCCCCTGGCCTCGACGCTCAGGGTGGTGGGGGTGTTTGCCTCGACGTTGAAGCCGGAAAGCGAACCGGAGGCCAGGGCGCTCCAGTTCGTTCCTCCGTCGTAGCGGAGAAAAACGTATTGTCCCTGTTCCCAGGCGGTGATCTCGAACAGGTAATAGTGCGATTGATCTAAGGGCGCCCGGAAGGCCAGCCCATAGTAATCGCCCCCGTTGAGCACGGCGTTGATCTCCAGGGCCGTAACCTGGAGACGGAAGTCTCCATAGGTATGATCCTGGTAGAAAACTACCGCCGGGGCCGCCGGGTGCAGCGCATTTTCAATGGAATAGGTGCCGTTTTGCAGCAGAAACATGCTGCTCTGCGGCCAGTTGATGCGGTCCGCGAAGATATTCGCCGGGCCTGTCTCTCTGGTCGGCGTGGGATGCCCGCTCGCGTTCTGGTGGATGTTGGCACCGGCGTTGATGCTCCTGATAAAAAGCGCTGTCACCAGGCAAGCTACAAGCAGAACGACGACCAGGCCTGTCAGCAGACTGGTGCGCCAGATAGTGAAACGCTGGCCGGCAGGCTTCACAGGGACGACCTTCTGAACCACCCCCGGCGAACTGGTCGCGGTGGAGGAGAGCACGGCTACTTCGCCTGTTCTGCGCTTTTCCTCGCGTGTCCGGCCAGAAGCACCTTTCCCCTTGCCCTCGGCTTCGTGAACGGCCTCTCTGAACGCGGCAGCGAAACTGCCTGCCGTCTGATAGCGCTCATCTGGCCACTTCGCCAGCGCTTTTGACATCACATAATCGATCTGAGAGGTCACATCCGCGCGGAACAGGCCAACCGGCGTCGGCGCCTCGTTGACATGCATGAGCGTCAGTGCGATGGGCGTGTCAGCCTGGAAAGGCGGATCGCCCGTCAGCAGCGCGTACAGACTCGCTCCCAGTGAATAGACATCCGTGCGACCGTCAAGCGGCTCGCCCAGCGCCTGCTCTGGCGAAACATAGTCTGGCGTGCCCATCAAAGTTTCGCTGCTGCCCTTTTTGCCCGCTTTCGAGGATGTATCGACCTCTTTCTCTGCCTGAAGCAGGCGGACGGTGCCGAAATCGGAGAGCGCGGCGTTACCGGCGATATCCAGCAGAATGTTGGCGGGCTTGACATCGCAATGCACGCAGTTGTGCTGGTGCGCGTAGTCCAGCGCGTCGGCGATCTGCTCAACGTAGCGCAGCGCCTCTGGCAGTGAAAGCGGCCCGTGCTGCTGGACGTATTCGGAAAGCGTTCCTCCGGCCATATAGGGCATGACGATATAAGGCATCCCTTCATGCTCGCCATACGCGTACACTGAGAGAATGTGAGGATGATCAAGCTGACTGACGGCCCTGGCCTCTTTCAAGAAGCGCTGATAAAAGCTTTTGCGCATCTGACCATCCAGCGTAGAGCGGGGCAGGAAGACCTTGACTGCTACCTGTTCACCTTCATTGGTGGGGGCGATGGAATGGGCCAGGTAAACGGTGCTGGTACCACCACGGCCAAGAATACGTTCGAGGACACATGAGCCAATCGTTTGTCCTATAAGGTGTTGCCCTTTTGTCGTGGCCACTTCGGGCTCCCCTCCTGACATGCTCTGCTAGAAGCTGATAGGCAGAACTCTGCTCTCCGCTTACAACGAAGCGCGAGTGGTGATTCCCGGCCCGGTCCGCCAGGCGCCTGAAAGGCGGTATTTACCAGTAGAGATCCATTCTGATTGTAGCAAGAACAGAAGTGGGCTGTCAATCCTTTCTGCACCTCCATGTATACTTGAAAAGACGGGACGCGACAGGAGAATTCTTTTCAGGAAGCAATTTCCGTTCTACTCTGCTATTCATCCCCATTCGCTTCCTCTCCTGGTGTGCCTGTATGCCTGTTAGAGAGTCCCATCCCTGCATGTCTGTCTACAACCTTTATGAGAAAGCTGAAGTCAATCCCAAAAAAGCTTGCATTTAGTAAGAAAATCAACTATACTTGCTTGTAATAAAATCTTGCTCGGTGAACGTGCCATTTAGCGAGAAGATTCTACTGTGCCCCCTATTCATGCAGAAAGGGTTACACCTTTTTTTATCAAAATGCTGCTATTTATTGTCTGATACAGCATAGAATGCAAATTCATTGCCCTTTTTCGCTCTTTGGCGATGCTCGTGCTCTGAGATACAGGCACTCATCGATAGATCAGGTTGTCTGGAGTGCGTTTCCCGGGGAAATGGAAGGCCCCATTTCGACGCATTTTGACGTATTTCGTCTCTTTCACAAGCAGGAGGACATTTGTGAAAAAGTACGTTACCATGACCTTTTGTGCGTTTGTGCTGACTGCTACTCTGCTCTTTACCTGGGGTGGCGTGGCTTTCGCGGCATCTTCTACGATCTCGACGGCCAGCGGCAAGGTCACATTCAAGCATGTGTGCGCGCAGGCGCCTGCGGGCTATGCGCGTTGTTCTGCTCTGCTGGCGCAATTGACCAGTAGCGCGAAGGCGCTGGCGGTCAATCCCCTTGCCAATCCGACTGGCGGGAGCGCCCCCTATGGGCCGGCTCAGTTCCACGCCGCGTACAACCTTCCGACCACGGCATCTGGTACGCCCACGGTGGCGATTGTTGACGCCTACAATGATCCCAACGCGGCCAGCGATCTGGCGGTTTACCGTTCTACCTATGGCCTGCCCGCCTGTACGGTGGCCAGCGGCTGCTTGAAGATTGTCAGCCAGACCGGCAGCACAACGCGTCTTCCGCGCAACAATGTATCCTGGGCTCTGGAAGAGTCGTTAGACCTGGATATGGTCAGCGCAATCTGCGAGAATTGCCATATTCTGCTGGTGGAAGCCTCGTCCGCTTCTAATGCCAATCTTGGCGCGGCGGTCAACGAGGCCGTGGCACTGGGCGCTATCGCCGTCAGCAACAGCTATGGTGAGGGCGAGTTTAGCAGCGAGAGCAGCTCTTGTAGCAGCTATTATCAGCACAACTACGTCGCCATTACGGCCAGCACCGGGGATAGCGGTCTGGGCACGTCTTATCCGGCGGTTTGCCCCTACGTGACCGGCGTGGGCGGCACAACCCTGAACTCGAATGGCACGGAAAAGACCTGGAATACCAGTTCATCCGAGGGCGCTGGCGGCGGTTGTAGCTCCTATATCGCCAAACCCTCCTGGCAGGTGTCGAGCATCACTGGCTGTAGCAGACACGCGGTAGCCGATGTCTCCGCCGACGCTGATCCCGCGACCGGCGCCGCCGTTTACGACTCCTACGGCGGCTATGGCTGGATTGAAGTTGGCGGTACCAGCGAGTCTTCGCCGATTATCGCTGCTGTCTTCGCCCTGGCCGGCAATGTGGCGAGCACGCAGTACCCGGCTTCGCTGACCTGGCAGCACTACACCACTGGCCTCTTCGAGGTTGGCGGCGTGCGTTATTCCTACCAGGGTGGCCTGGGTTCGCCCAACGGCACCAGCGACTTCTAGCCCTCTCTCGCTTCTCCAGATTAACCTGAACGAGACGAGCATGGCCCCACCCATGCTCGTTTCCTTTTACCATTGCAAAGAGTGTTTTATAAAAAGGATAGAAATGAACCGGGTTCTATGGTATAGTTAGAAGAAGAAGTCATTGTATTCCCGAAGAAGCGCTGATCCCGCCAGACAGCTTGCTTCAGGAGGTTATTGATGAACTTATTCGAGAAACAAGCTCAATTGAACCAACTCTTTTCTCAGAGTCCCGTCAATGCTGCCTACCTCGCTGGCTCTCTCTCCAGTCGTACCTCGTTTGGTCATCTGACTGACGTTGATATCGCTATTCTTTTGATGGAACAGATCAAAGCAGATCAATTCCTGGAATACCAGCTTTACTTTTTCAGCGAACTGGCCCGGCGCCTGGATTCGGATAACATCGATGTGGTGATTCTCAATCAGGCCTCTTTGCTGCTGAAGTCGCAGGTGATCCGCTATGGCCAGATCCTGTTTAGCCGGGATGAGAAGTCGCGCATTTCGTTTGAAACCAGGGCGGTGATGGACTACCTGGATTTCAAGAAATTCGACGAGGTGCAGCATCAGGCTTTGAGCCGCCGCCTGGTGGGACAGATTTTGCCGGTGGATAAAGAGTTGCTGGCTCGCCATCTCAAATGCCTGCGGGACTCGCTGCTGATCCTGCGCGATCTGGGGCAGGAGCCGCGCGATGAGTTTATCGCCGATTTTCACCTCTATGGCCTGGCTGAACGCTACTTGCAGAGCGCGATTGAGTCCTGCCTGAATGTGTGCGGGATTCTGGTATCCGCTCTGGGTTTGCGCAGGCCGGATGGCTTTCATGAACTGCTGAGTAGCGTGGCGGCGCAGCAGATTATTCCGCGTCAGCTTTCCTATCGCCTGGAACTGCTGATCAATCTGCGCGATGCCCTGGTGCATGAGCCGGGTTCGCTCGATCACGAGCTGCTCTATGAGCACATTCAGCAGCGTCTGGGCGACCTGGAGGAGTTTGCTTCGCTGATTGATGAGCGTACTCTGGCCTGACGCGTCCCTGCACGCGCTAACTGGAGAGCAGGCCGGATCTTGCGTTCCGCGTGCGTGTGGTCTACAATCACAGCATGAAGTACGATCACGAAGATGACTTTTCGTCATCAGAAGAAGCCGTGGGTAGCGACGACCTTCTCGCCGCAGATGATTTGCGCCTGCCCGCTGATGCGAATATTCTGGTGCGCCTGCACGCCATGCGCTCCTGGCTCAATCGCCGCTACCAGGAGGCTGGACTGGAAGTGGGCCGCGCGGCTCTGGAGGTGCAGGAAGCCATGCGTCATGCAGAGAGCGAGGCTCGTCCGCGCCGCCGTTCCAGCGCCGAGAGCCTCCTGGTTCAGCGTGCGCAGCGCGACCTCGTAGCCACGCAGCGCCAGCAGACGGTGTATGACGAGGCTCGCGCTCTGCTGGAGGATTGCGTGTCTCACACGACTGTGGGAGATCGTCTGCTGGTTGAGTATTACCTGGCGCTGGAGGAGCGTCTCCAATCTCCCCTCTCGCCAACCGACACCCCCTGGGTTGAGGCCATGCAGGATGTCCTGCACCGGGTTGAGCAGGTTGGTACGCCTGCTGAAGACGAGGAGTAGCCCGGACTATTTTGCGCGCAAGCCAGGCAATGGCGAAAAAAACGCCAGAAACCCTCTTTACGCGTGCAGTCAATGCCTGTACAATAGATCAAAAAATGGATGGAAGAAGCACCGATGACTAACCAGCAGCAAATCATCCTCTTGATCTCTTGCCCGGATCGGCCCGGCATTGTCGCGGCTGTCTCGCGCTTTATTTACGAGCATAACGGCAACATTCTGGAGTCGGATCAGCATTCGACCAACAGGCAGGAATGCCAGTTCTTTATGCGTATCAGCTTCGCGGAAGAAGGCTTTGCCCTGACGGCTGAGCAGCTTGTTGAGGCGTTTCGACCGGTGGCCGAGCGTTTTCAGATGCAGTGGAGTGTCTCCCATTCTCGCCAGCGCAAACGTGTGGGCATTCTGGTCTCCAAGCTCGATCACTGCCTGACGGACCTCCTCTGGCGCTGGAAAAGCGGCGAACTGGCGATGGATATTCCGTTTATCATCAGCAACCATGCCGACCTTGAGAGCCTGGCCGCGATGTATGGCGTTCCCTACTATCACCTGCCGGTGCGCAAAGAGCAGCGCCGCGAAGATCAGGCGCGCATGCTCGAACTCATCAATGGTCAGGTTGATTTTCTCATCCTTGCCCGTTATATGCAAATCCTGGAACCCTTTTTCGTCCAGGCTTATCCCCAGCGCATCATCAACATTCACCACAGTTTCCTGCCTGCCTTTGTGGGCGCCAACCCCTACCAGCGCGCCTTTGAACGCGGGGTTAAACTGATCGGGGCCACAGCTCATTACGTGACCGAAAACCTGGACGAAGGTCCAATTATTGCCCAGGATGTCATTCACTGCAACCATCGCGACACCGCTGAAGATCTGGTGCGCAAGGGCCGCGATGTGGAGCGCCGTGTGCTGGCCGAAGCTGTGCGCCTGCACACCGAGGACCGCGTGCTGATCTACGAGAATAAGACTATTGTCTTTTAAGGGCGCTTTTCCGAGATGTCGTGAAACAAAACTGAAACCTTTTTTCTCTGCATTTCGTGCCTTTGCTAGAAAAGTATCGCCTGTTCAGGAGATTGTGTAAAAACAAACGATATACGGTTCTCTGAGTCTGTTTCTCTTTTCGTCACCGGCCAGGATACGAGAACATGTCAGAAAATCATACGCAGCATACGCCATCAGGCAGCCAGCGCCTTCGTGCGCGCCTGGCTGCCCTGGCTCAACATGTCCAGAAAAAAGCCAACGCTCTCTTTACCCATGTCAGGCATCCCGGAAATCCGTGGCAACGACTGGCCGCCCTGGCGCGGCGTTCCCCCAACAAGACGAAACCGCTTTTGACGCGCGGTCAGCGCATGAAAAACTCGCTGAAACGGCTGGCTGCTCTGGCGCCAAGATCCCGCAAACCCGCCCTGCGCTTGCCCGGCTGGACGCGTGGGAGGAGGCTCCTTGCCATGCGGCGGACCAGGCCGCTGCCCGCCTGGATGAGAAGGAAAAGCTTCTTCCCCGGACGATCAACCAGGCCGTTATCTGGCTGGACGAGAAGGAGAAGCTTCTTTTCCACGCGGTCAACCAGGCCGCAGCCCGGTTGGATACGTGGGAGGAGACTCCTTGCCATGTGGCGGACCAGGCCGCTGCCCGCCTGGATGAAAGGGAGGAAGCTCTCTTTTACTCGTCTGCGAGACTGGGCAGAGGATCAACGCGGGCGGACCTGGCGTTTTCTGCCCTGGCAGCGCACCACGTCCGCGCGGTCGCTCGCTCAGACCCGGGCGCCAGCCGCGCCGCCGGCTCCACTTCCGGCGCCGGATACTCGGCCCATTGATAATCCCCCGGTGGCTCCTCCTGTGCCGCCGTCGCAGCCGTCATCTCCGCCAGAATCATCATTACCTTCTCCTTTACCCGCGCCACAGGAACTGGTTTTGCCTCCACTGGAGCCGCCGCCGCCTTTGCCCTCGCTGGAGCCTTTGCCGCCTTTGCCTCATCCTCCTTTTACTCCCGCGCCACGCCCTCTTCGCCCGGAACCACCGCGTCAGCCGCGACCGCCGCGACCGCCGCGCCGGCCCCGGAGACGCCGGGGTGTGTTGCGTCGTGTGGCTTCTCTGGCGCTTTTCCTGTGCGGCCTGGTCATTGCCAGTTCAACTGCTTACGCCGCCTACAGCTTTTTCACGAGCACGCAGAGCACCTATGGAGGCGAGGTTATTTCTCTGCGCGATCTGCTGCCCGCCGATAACCTGAAAATCTACGATGGTCAGGGACGCCTCGTCGATCAACTCACCGATCAGGGCATTCATACCGCCATTCACTATGACCAGATCGCGCCCAATCTGGTCAATGCCACCATCGCCATCGAGGACAAGACCTTCTGGAGCAACGAGGGGGTCGATCTGACCGCTATTCTGCGCTCGGCTCTCACCGATTTCAAAAATGGTCAGTCTATCGAAGGCGGTAGCACCATTACGCAACAACTGGTGAAGCAGCTCATTGTGGGCGCATCCCCTGATCTGACGCGTAAACTTTCGGAGGTCGTGCTGGCTCCCCAGGTGAACTACCACTACACCAAGCAAGATATCATGGAGATGTATCTTAATACGATCTTCTATGGACATCAGGCCTACGGCATCGACGCCGCCGCCACGGTCTATTTCGCCCTGGAGGATAGCGATGGACAGAGCGCGGCTTCGCAACTGGATCTTGCTCAGGCGGCCTTCCTGGCCGGTTTGCCGCGCAACGCTGCCCTCTATGATCCCATTCCCCATTTTCAGCGTGCTACGGCTCGCTTTACGGAGGTACTCGACGCGATGGTTGCGCAGGGCTACATTTCGCGTACCCAGGCTCAGCAGGCCATGCGGGAGGAGCAAAGTCCCCATTTCCTTGTCTCTTCGCCCGCGCTCCAGAACCAGGCGCCGCACTTCGCCGATTATGTGCTCTCTCAGCTTGAGCAGCAGTTTCATATGACGCGCAGCCAGCTCTCGCGCTCTGGCCTGATTGTGACTACCACGCTGAATCTGGATCTGCAAAATCAGATTCTCGCCGTCATGCGCCAGCATATCGCCTCTCTCAGCTCCCATCATGTCAGCAACGCCGCCGAAGTGCTGATCGATTTTCATACCGGCGCGATCATCTCCATGCTGGGCAGTCTTGATTACTACAATAACGCCATCGACGGGCAGTACAACGTGGCTCTGGCCTATCGCCAGCCCGGTTCGTCCTTCAAGCCCTACGTCTACGCCACGGCCTTTGAGCAAGGTGCTTCGCCGGCTCAGGCGGTGAACGACGTACCCACTACTTTTACCAATCCTGGGGATCAGATACCCACCTATACTCCTATGAACGACGATGACCGTTTTCATGGACCGATGACTCTGCGCTGCGCGCTGCAAAATTCGCTCAACGTCCCGGCTGTGCGCGTGCTGCAACACGTGGGCATTACCAGCGCCATCGCCACCGCGCAGGCCATGGGCATTACCAGCTACCAGGGAACTGCGGGTCTGTCTCTGGTGCTGGGCAGCCTCGGCGTGCGTTTGCTCGATCACACCTCGGCCATCGGAGTCTTTGCCAACAATGGCGTGCGCCAGCCCTATTACGCCATCAGCAAGGTTGTGCAGAGCGCGAACGGGAAGGTTCTGTTCGCGCATCAGACTGGCAGCGGCACGCGCGTGATGAGTCCGCAGGTAGCTTATATGATGACCAGTGTGCTCAGCGATAACACCTCGCGTATCCCGGCCTTTACCTCGTGCAGCGCCCTCCAGCTTTACGCTAATTCGCAGCAGGCCTGCCTGGCCGGAGATCGGGGCGTGGTTCGTCCAGCCGCCGCCAAGACCGGTACAACGCAGGATAGCCGCGACGGCTGGACGGTGGGCTATACCACGGATTACGTCATGGGCGTCTGGACCGGCAATGACGATGACTCGCCTATGACGGGTATCTCGGCTGAGACGAGCGCGGCCCCCATCTGGCACGCCGGGATGCTGCTGGCCGAGCAGGGACGCCCTGTGCGCGCTTTTCAGAACCCTGGTGGCCTGGTGCGCGCCACCGTCACCTATTCCAACGGCGTGGTCGCCACCGACTGGTTCCAGTCCGGCACAGTGCCCGATTCCATCACCGCGCCAGCCGGTTCCCACATCCCGGCCTCTTCCGCGCCCTATTGTTCCACCTACGGCCTCGCCTTTTCCCCGCCTGCGCAGGCCAGTTCTACCAATAGCGGCAATTCCTGGTAGCTAACCATCCGTGTCTTGCCGGACGGAGAGGCGCTCACTGTGTACGAAGCTGTATGTAGCCTCGTACACAG
>DASZXF010000212.1:0-1712 GCA_035546055.1 Ktedonobacteraceae bacterium | reverse complement strand
CAGCATAATCGGCCAGTCTACCGCTTTGCAGAGATGCTCGATCACGCGGCGCCAGAGGGGATGGCGTACCCAGTCCAGGGCCACCAGCAGATGGAGTCGGCGCGAAGTCGCTTGCAGCAGCAGACATCCATCGTAGAGGTGGTGAAAGTGCCGCGCCACGATCATGACCGGGCCGTCCTGGGGAATGTTCTCTGCTCCGATGATCTCGCTGGTGATGTGGCGCCTGACAATGGCGGCGCTTCCCCGGCGGACGACCAGGTGGGAAATGCGTCTGGACAGAGAAAGATGGCCAGCGCTTTCAGCGCCACGCCGTCCGAGCAGCAGAACGAGTGCGGCGGGCAGCAGCCCCAGCAATAGAGCCAGGAGCGACGGTTGCCAGATGCCTGCTCCGAGGGTCAAGGCGATAGCAAAGCAGGTATTGGCGGCATAGACGCCGCACGGGAGCCAGGCGACCAGGCGCCTGGTATCCACGTTTCCCCGCCAGAGCAGGCGGCTGATGCTCATAAAAAGCAGACCCGTGATGGACCAGCCGACCAGATTTCGGATGGGCATCCCAAAGTAAAGACCGCCTGTGTACCAGGTCCAGAACTGGACGGACAGGTGCGGGCTGGCCATGGACGGATCGAGCGAGAGATCCCAGACCGTCAAAAAAGCGGCGCCCAGCAGCAACGACCAGAGCGTCTGGCGTCGCCAGTCGCCGCGCACAACCAGGAGACTGGCCAGCAGATAGGAAGTAAACCCCATGTAAAACCACGAGAGCGGAATAGCATACGGTACATGCCCTAAAATTTTGAAGCCGAGCAGATTGGTATAGGCATAGGGACCGAAAGGGAAGCCGGTGCTGGTCCCAAGCAATTCCAGACTGAGCGAGATGAGCGTCGAGGCGCCGAAGAAGATCAGCGTCTTGCCCACGCCAACGAAGCGCAGGCCATAGAGCAGCATAATCGCCGCGCCCAGCAGAATATAGAGCGAACTCATATACTTCATATTGAAATTGAAAACCGCAATCCCGCTCGCGGTCTCATCCCAGATTTGCGGGTGAGGCAACATGACCAGGAGACCAATCAGGCCCAGAACAATAGCGCAACAGTGGAAGAAAAAGAGCACGGTAAGCGTTTTCATGGCAGATCTCCACGAAGCAGAGGACGACCGCGCCAGGTGTGCTGGCGCCGCAGCGCGCTGCTTCCAAGTTTGAGGGCAACTGGCAAATCACACAGCGGGGAAAGCCAGTAGGACCAGGGACGGCTACGGTAGGCGCGCGCTGTGCCCAGCAGCACCCCCAGGCGCAGCAAACTCAGCAGACCATTTAAGCAGCGGAGTTCCCGCGCGCGCTGCTGCCAGAGCAACAGGCAGAGAAAAAGCGGAAGCGGAAGCGCCTGCACCAGAGCAATCTCAAGCCAGCCGGTGAGGGCATACAGACCGGAAAAGTGGTCGCGCATGGGCAAGGAACGCGTCCAGTTTTCCCATGTTTCCTGCCAGTTCTGATACATCTCGACACTCACCAGGCTCCCGGCCTCATAGAAACCTACCGCGTGCCCGGCACTCACCAGCGTGCGCGCCATGGTCACATCTTCACAGCAGGAGGTTTGCGCGCAGGTGAACCCGCCATGACGAGCAAGCAGGGCGCGTTGACAGAGAAAGCACTGGCCATTGGCCTGGACCTCCTGAACCGCGCGGATCGCATGGCCAGGGATGCCAAAACGATAGACCAG
>DASZXF010000211.1:0-6263 GCA_035546055.1 Ktedonobacteraceae bacterium | reverse complement strand
GATTGCGGCGGTCCTGGTGCAGATCTACCTGACGCTGTTTCCTTTCTATGTCACGCACTTCCTTGGGAACTATGCCAGTTCAGCAGGAACGACAGGCTTTGCCATCATTCTGCTGTTCTTCCTCTACTACTTCTCGGTCATCCTCTTGCTGGGGGCAGAGATCAATGCCTTTTTCGCGGAGAAAATTCGCGCGACGCCTGAAAATATTCCCGCCATGATTCACCGGCTGACCAGTCATCTGCCCACGAGTGAACCGGAAATAAAGGCAGAGGCCTCGGCCTCGCACAAGGGCGAGGAGCCGAAAAAGATTCTTCCCCAGAGCAAGGCGCAGCAGTTGGAGAGCCAGGCCAGGACCGGAAACGAGCAGCACGCCAGCAGGCAGGGTACAGGGTCAGAGCAGTCAGTTCAGCCAGCGTATCAGCACAATCACCCCACAACAGAGAAAAAGCAGGGGGCAGCGCCAAAAAGCGCCACGCGCTCAAGCGCTATCGGCGTGGTAGCAGGGGCAGCGCTGGCGGTGCTGCTGGAAACGCTGCGCCTGCGCAAGAAGGAAGGCGCCATGCTGACCCGGTGGAGCAAAACCCTGCAACAGCAGCACAGCCAGCCATGAGCGCTACGATTAGCCTGGAGCGCTGGTAGCCCCTGGACCGCCTGGTGCCCTATCTCTGGTAAAGCGCCAGAGCCTGAGCGCGGCGCTCAGGCAGATGTGTCGATGGCCTCCAGTTCTCCATTATTCAATTGATGTTGAATTAACCCGGCATAATAGCCGTTTTTCTCAACCAGCTCCTGGTGCGAGCCGGACTCGACAATGCGCCCTTCATCGAGCACGAGAATGCAGTCAGCGCTACAGATGGTGCTGAGACGGTGGGCGATGATGATCTGCGTGCATGACAGTTCTTTCAGGTTCTGCTCGATGCGGCGCTCGGTCACAACATCCAGGGCGCTGGTTGCCTCGTCGAGCAGGAGAATAGCGGGTTCGTGCGCCAGGGCACAGGCCAGCGCGAGACGCTGGCGCTGGCCGCCGGAAAGCGCGCTTCCGCCTTCCGAGATAAAGGTCTCGTATCTCATGGGCATGTGGAGAATATCATCGTGCAGGGTCGCCACCTGCGCCGCTCTGGTGATCTGCTCCAGCGAGAGATCAGGATGGTTGAAGGTGATATTTTGCCGGATGGAGCCGCTAAAGACATGCGCATCCTGCATGACCGCCCCGATTTGCGCGCGCACCGCCTGAAAATCGAGCGTGCGCAGCGGAATACCGTCATACAGCAGTTCTCCCCTGGTCGGCACACAGAGTCCCAGCAGAAGTTTGCCCAATGTGCTCTTGCCAGAGCCAGTGCGCCCCACCAGGGCGATTTTCTGTCCCGCCCGAATATGCAGATCGATATCTTTCAGGATCAGCGGAGCTTGCTGATCATATTGAAAACTCACCTGTTTCAGCTCAATCTCCCCGCTCAAACGAGGCGGCTGCAGTACCGCCTGCGCATTCTGCTCAGGCTCGGCGTCCATCACATCGCCCAGACGCTCAAGGTGCGAACGAGCCATCTGCAAGAGCTGTCCGCTGTTGGCCAGCGAAGCAAGAGGAGCCAGAAATTCCCCGGCCAGCGCGCTCAGAGCCAGCATCGTTCCGGTCTGCATCTCACCACGGAGAATCTCGCTGGTGCCGATCCAGAGCAGAGCCAGTGGAGCCAGGGCGTTCAGCGTGCCGATCAGGGTATTAATAACCGAGGTCGTGCTATTCAGACGTACCGAGATATTCAACTGCTGCATAAAGAAATTGGACCAGCGCTGAAAGGCCCGTTGCTCCGCCCCGGCGGCTTTGAGCGTGACCATACCTGTCAGCATCTCCGTGACATAGCCCTGCGAGCTGCCGATGGCGTCCAGCTCCCGGCGCGCTAATCTGCGCACAGGACCATAGGTGGCGATCAGCAGGACCATCTGCAGCAGACCGATCAGCAGCGCAATCACCCCGAAGACGGGCGAGAGCACCAGCAGGATCACCAGATAAATCAGGACCATACTGCCGTCGAGCAGGGTCGAAATCAGCTCATTGCTGATCAAATCACGGATGGCCGTGTTGCTGGCCACACGGGCGATGATATCGCCGCTCGAACGCTGCTGAAAAAAGCGCAGCGGCAGTTTCAGCAGATGCTCGAAAAAATGCGATGTGATTGAAGCATCTATCCGGGCATGCAGATAGACCAGCAATAAGGAGCGCACAAGCATGATAGCCAGTTGCGCAACCAGCATCATGAGCAGGCCAAGGCCCAGCAGCGGCAAGAGTCCGATAGCTCTGGAGGGCAGAATATCATCAACGATCACTTTCGTGAAAAAGGGGACCGCCAGTCCAAAGACTTGCAGCAGCAGCGAAGCGCCGAGAATGTGCAGGAAAATCCAGGGCGAGCGCTTGAGATACTGGGTAAGATACGTCCGCAAGGTGAGCGAGGCTCTGGCCTTGCGCGTGGCAAAGTCCGGTCCCGGCTCCAGCATCATGACGATTCCAGTAAAACCCGCGTCGAACTCCTGGGCACTCAGGCGCCGGCGTCCCGCCGCAGGATCAACGACATCAACGCGAGACGGCGACCAGCGCTCAACCACGAGAAAGTGGTTAAATTGCCAGTGTACGATAGCGGGCAGACCCACAAAACGAAAATCATTGACCTGCAATGAGATCGTTCTGACCTGTAAGCCGTAGCGGCGCGCGAGCTGGACAATGCGCAAGGCCGAGAGGCCATCTCGACCGATGCCCGCGTTTTTATAGATCTCTGCAATGCTGGTCTTGCGCCCATAATAGCTGAGAATCATAGCCAGGCAGGCCGCGCCACACTCCACCGCGTTCATTTGCAGCAGTTCCGGCACTTTCCGGCGTAAAAAGCGGAGATGAAACAGGAACATAAGATATGGGTACATAAAACGAGGAAGAATATCTCTCTCCTGCCTGTTTCTGTACTCCTGAACAGCCTTCTCACGAAAAAAAGGATGAAGTGGTTCCATTTTTTTCTCCTCCCTTTGCCATCTAACAAAAAAAGCCAGAGAAAATCAAGCACAACATCATAGATCTGCACAAGCTCATGCGTCATGATTGGACAACAGCAGGGATAATTCGTAGCGGATACATGCGCCGGTAAATTCCCCTTTGCCTATCTACAGGCGTTTTTTGTGCTATTGATTCGCGCCAGTATTTATGTTATTAGTATGCTGAACGCTACGCAAATAGTGGTGTTTGGATTATTGATAGAGTTTAAGAGGTTCGCAGAGGCTTCATACGACATGATGTTGTGTTTTGAGCACGCTCGCCACTCGCCAGGCCGAGGGAGATAGGCAGGGAAGAGAGCTGACGTGCCCGCACTCTGCAACAGGCGTGTTATTTGCACATGGAAAGGAGGGGAACGACAAAGCAAAAAATTGAGGACCGTCAATAGATGGTCGTGAAACAAGCAGGTGCAGAAGTGATGCAGGGAACTTGCACATAGGCGAAAAGATGCGTACATATTGCACAAAGAAAGGGAAAACAGCTCATGGACCCGAACCATTGTGACAAGCAGAGAAAAGAACAGAACCCTTCTGAGGAGTTCGTTGAGTTCATTGATTTGAGCGACGAAGACCTGGAAGAAGTTGATGTCCTTGAGTTCGGCGATGTCCAGGGAGGCCGCTGCGGTGGTTGTGGTGGCTGTCACCGCTGTGGCGGTTGTGGGCATCGTTGTGGCTGTGGCCGCTGTGGCTGCGGTCGCTGTGGTGGTTGCGGTGGTTGTGGCTGTGGTGGTTGTGGCTGGTGGTGGTGGTAGTAGTCACCATCGCGGTTGTAAGAGCAGGTATGCACGTCTTTGTAAGTTGTACCCGCAACACATGAGCCAGGTACAAATGCTGGCTCGCAGCGAGAAAGTTATCATGTTTTGTGTTTATTCCAATTCTGGCACAGGCGTGATAACTTTCTCTTCTGCCCAGACGAATATCCATCACGCTGGCATATTTTCTGCTATACAGGGCGTTATTTTTCTCGTTTTTCTTTGCTGTTTTTGTGGAAATATGCAAAATATGCCTCTCTATTTTGAAGGAGGAACAAGCACATGTTAGCACCTACCATGCGCCCAGAATTCAAGGCAGATGTTTACTATGTGGCTGTGCCCGAAGGCCTTTATCTGCGCGGAAACGCGAGCCGCCTCATGCTCAAGGGGAAAAGCTTATATCCTTTACTTGAGCGCCTTATTCCCCATCTGACTGGCCACGTGACGCTGGAGGAGTTGACGAGGGGGCTGGATGCCAGCAAGCAACGGATGATTGCCAATCTGCTGGAAAAACTCTTCACGCATGGGTTTCTGCGCGATGCCAGCCAGGATGAATCTGCGTGGCCCGCCACGGCGGAACTTGAGAGGGACAGCGCGAACCAGACCTTTCTCGCGTCTTTTCAGGCGTCCGCTGCTGCTCGCTTTGAGGATTTTCGTCAGCGCCGCCTTTTACTGCTCGGCTGTCCTGATGGTCTATCAGCCCTGGTTCAGGCCAGCCTTGACGGCGGTACGAGGCAGATCAGCGCTCTGGCCACGCCGGAAGCGGATGGCGTGGCAGCTTCCTGGCCGGAGCAACTGAATTGCGGGATTGGCGATGGAGTTGCCGGGCAGGCAATCAAGTTGCTCCCGACTTCCTGCCGGGAGCAGGAGAGCGCATTGAGAACCCTGATCCAGGATTGCGATGCCGTTGTGCATCTTGCGACCCGGCCCGTCCTGGCCCGCTTACTCAACAGACTGTGCGTTGAGGAGCGGAAGGTGTTGATGCAGGCTCTGCTGCTGGAAGATCAGGTCTGGATCGGTCCGCTGGTGAGCGCGGGCGTCGAGGGATGCTGGGAATGTGCGTGGCGGCGCCAGCAAGCCAGAGGCGCCGGCCTGGCAGCCCGGGCGGAGGACGCGCCAGGGGATCAGTTCCGGCCTGCTGATAGTCGTTTGTTGACGCGACCAGTTTTGACCCTGCTCGCGCAGCAGCTTATCTTTGGTCTGTTTAAACATTTCACGCGCACCGGTTCACCGGAAACTGAGCGGAAGATGAGCATACTGCGCCAGGGGACAGGTTTGAGTGAAATACATGCCTTTCTGCCGCATCCCCATTGCCAGGTTTGCCAGTCCCCTGTCGCGCCAACTGCCGCTGACTTTCTTGAACAGATACAGCGCTTACAACAGCAGCCCGCGCTCGACGCGCAGGCGTTGATGGAGCGCCTGACCGGCGCAATCGTGGATGGCAGGCTCGGCCTCTTTAGCGTTCCTGAAAAGGAGAATGGTGTACAGATGCCGCTGACCATCTACACAGCCACGCTCTCCCGTCCGCCGGGCCAGGAAAGAGGCGCGGAAACGCGCTCTATACGCGCGGCAGGCATAGACGCGGACGAAACCTGGCTGCGGGCCGCGCGACAGGCCTGTACCTGTTACGCGGCTGGCCTGGTAGATCGCCGGCGCTTGCTGACCCCGGAGGAGGTACGAGTCGGTTGCGCGCCTCTGCTTTCTGCTGAGCAGGTAGTGGGAAAACAGGGGCGGCCTGACCGGCAGGAGGTCTGGACCTGGGCGCTGGATGTGCGGACGCGGCAGCCCTGGCTGCTGCCTGCCTGGTGCGTCTTTCCCACTCTTTGCCGGCAGGAGAGCAGCATGGAGGATGAACGAGGCCTGGCTGCGGGCATGAGCTGGGACGAAGCCATCTGCCAGGCCATGCTGGATTGGTGCGCCTATCTGACGATGGAAGAGATAAAAAAGGCCCGGCAGCCCTACGCGCGGCTTGACCTGTCCGGTTCTCTGCTGACGCCAGAGGGAGCATATCTGTATCGTCTCCTCCAGATCGCCGCTGGCGAAGAGATTGCGGTCTATGATATCACAGGTGCACCGGGCATTCCCACTTTTGTCACCTGCTGCGGGGAAAAGGCGCTGGCTTACAGCACCCATTGGGAACAGGCGCTGGCGCTCACGATGGGCTTTGTCCAGGCGCTTCAGCCCTACCAGGCGCCGCCAGTTCTCCAGAGCGGGACGCAGGCTGCTGCCGTACCAAATTTTCCAGTTGCTCTACGGGGGACGCAGCGCGCTGTACCGCCTTCCCCGCTGCCTGAGTCCTGGGCAGAACGGCGGGCCTGGCTGGTAGAGCGCTGGCATACCCAGGGGTTACGCGCCCTGGCCGTTCCTCTGGACCACGACCCGGCGCTGACGCGGGTGTTGCCCTTTATCGTGCGTGTCCTTCTCTGTAGCGCGGACTCGAAGAGGGGAGAATAATTCATGGCAGATCGCAAAGGACAGAGC
>DASZXF010000210.1:0-7849 GCA_035546055.1 Ktedonobacteraceae bacterium | reverse complement strand
CGGTGTGTGCTACTTCATTGCCATCATTTTGCTGGGAGTAGCTGGTCTGCTGCGCCGTCGCCGGTGATCGTAGCCTGACGAACTGCTCTGAACTGCTCAGGGCGGCTCGCCAGGCTTGAGCGTGATTGTTTTCTCGTGTTGTAAGTAACAATACATACGTTTTACCTGCCTTCTCTTCATCCGCATAGAAGCTCCGCGCGAAATGGTTCTTTCATTGTCCTGGCGGCTGCGGGCTGCTCCAACTGATTCTCAAGGGCTTTGATTTGCTCGTTGGCCAGGGGATGCGAAACAAAATCCGCCGGGCTGGTCTCATCCTCCCCCGCGCGTATACGCAAGAAATGGCAGAGCGGCGTGAGAGCAGCGCACAAGAGCAGGTTGAGGGCCAGGGCCACAATGGCAATGTAAATCGCGCAATGAAACTGGCCGAAAGAGAGCGTGACAACCGACGAAAGAAAATGCTGGGAAACCACCAGCCAGGTTCCGGTGAGCAGGCCGCCGAGCAGACCGATGAGCAGGGCGCGTCGATGGAACCAGCTTGTATAAAGTCCCAGGAAAACTACCGGTAACGTCTGGATAATCCAGATATTGCTCAGCAATTGTAAATTAATGGCGAAGGTTGTAGGAAAAAAGAGAATAAAGGCCAGCGCACCCAGCTTGACCAGGAGCGAGACTGTGCGGGCCGTTTTCGCCTCCTCGCGCTCAGTGCAGGTCGGGCGGAAGTACTGGCGATAGATATTGCGGGTAAAGAGGTTCGCGGCGGCAATGGACATAATTGCAGCAGGCGCCAGCGCGCCAATGGCAATGGCCGCGAAAGCAAAGCCCGCGAACCAGCCAGGGAACATGCTGGCAAACAGGGCCGGGAGAGCGCTATTCGTTTGATAGGCTGTCGAAGGTTCAATCCCGGCAGCGATGGCCACGTAGCCCAGCAGGGCGATCATGCCGAGCAGAAGAGTGTAAGCAGGTAGCAGGGCGGCGTTGCGTTTGATGACCTTGCGGCTGTTCGTGCTCAGCACGCCAGTCAGCGTATGTGGATAGAGGAAAAGGGCCAGGGCTGAACCCAGCGCCAGCGTGATATACGAGCCATAATCCCCTGGCTGGAGTAAGGCATGGAAGGTGGCCGGATGCTGCTGTGCTTTGAGCGCGACCGCCGCGAAGATTTTTCCAAAGCCGCCCAGTTTGAGCGGAATGTAGATGATGGCTACCAGCACCACCAGCCAGATACAGAGATCTTTCACGACGGCAATCAGCGCCGGAGCACGCAGACCGCTGGTGTAGGTATACGCCGCCAGGATGGTAAAGGCGATGATCAGCGAAATCTCAATGGGAACTCCCATCTGGGCCAGTGAAACCTCGATGCCGAAGATCTGCAGCGCTATGTAGGGCATGGTGGCGAGAATCCCGGTGATAGCTACCGTCAGGGCCAGGCCGCTGCCAAAGCGATCACGCACAAAGTCGGCGGGCGTAATATACCCCCGATGCCTGGCGACGCTCCAGAATCTGGGCAGCACCAGGAAGGCCAGAGGATAGGCAAAGATCAGATAGGGCACGGCAAAGAAGCCAGGAGAGCCAGAGGCAAAGACCAGGCCGGGTACCGCGATAAACGAATAGGCCGTATAGATATCGCCGCCTAAGAGAAACCATGAAGTAATCGTGCCAAAACGTCGTCCAGCCAGTCCCCATTCCTGTAAGCGGTGCATATCGCCAGCTCTCCAGTGCGCCGCGCGAAAAGCCAGGGCGGAGACCGCCACAAACACCACAATGAAGACCCCCAGCATCTCCCAATGAACCATAAAGCACTTTCTCCCTTATACCACGTAAACAACACTACTCAACCTGTTTGCTTTTATACTTGCAGGGTGAACACCCCCGAGCGCTGGGCCGTGAGCGCGTCAATGATCACTCCCTGTAATGCGGCTACATCTACATCTAAAAATTCATTTTGACTGGCCTGGATATGTTGCAGGTTGGCGTCGATGAAGAGCGCATTGGTCAGCACTGCCCCCTCCATATCGGCCTCTTGAAAGACGGCCTGGCGGCAATTGGCGGAGCGCAGATAGGTGCCTCTCAACGTCGCCTGAGTGAGGTTCGCGCGTGTGAGATTGGCCTTGCCCAGGTTGGCCTCACTCAGGTCGGCGCGCAGCAGATTGGCCATGCTCAAATCTGCTTTACTCAAATTACTTTTATTCAGATATGCATGGAAGAGGTAAGCACGAATCAGCACCGCCTCGCTGAGATTTCCCTGGCTGAGATTGGCCTCCACCAGATTGACGCCGCGCAGATGCGCACCGCAGGCATAAACGCCGCTGAGATTAGCTTTGCTGAGATTGGCCAGCGCCAGGTTGGCCTCGCCCAGGTTGGCTTTATTCAAACTCACCTGGCTGAGATTGGCCCCGACCAGTCGGGTCCGACTGAGGTCCGCCCGGCTGAGGTCCGCGCCATTAAGCAGGGCTTTTTCCAGGTTAGCGCCGCTGAGATCCGCTCCGCTGAGGTTGGCGCCACTGAGATTCGCCCGGCTGAGGTCCGCGCCCACCAGATCGGCTTTACTCAGATCGGCATTGATTAAATCCGCCTCCACCATATTAGCCCGGCTGAGGTCCGCGCCGCTCAAATTCACACCGCAGAGATCGGTTTCGCGCAGATCGCTGGAGCGCATGCAGGCGCCACGCAGATTGGCGCTGATCAGGTTGACCCCGCTCAACACAGCGCAACTGAGGTTGGCGCCGTTGAGGTTGGCGCCGCAGAGATTGGTTCTGCGCAAATAGGCGCCGCAGAGATTAGCTCCGCCGAGGTTGGCATCACTGAGATTGGCTTCGCGAATGTTGCCGCCGCTGAGATCAGTGCGGCAAAGATCGGTTCCACTCAAGTCCGCGTTGTCCAGCATTGGTACGCGCTCATCCTTCTGGGCCTGGATAATCTCGCGTAAGGCCTGATCGCGCGTCAGGGCGTAGATCTGCTCCGACATTGCATTTTCCTCCTCTACATACCATATCCGCACTGGCATTGTACCGTATAAAGGACATTTTCGCTGCTCACCTGGCTTTGTGCCGCTTTATGGTCGCGTCAGGCCAGGCGTAGAGCCGGCGACCTGAACAACTCCCAGCCACTCCAGGTCGTGCAGCATATTGCGTATTTCCTCACTTTTTTTGCTGGATAATGAACCCAGGTCGTCTATCGAACGATGGCCATCTATCAGGAGAAACAGGCGCCGATGTGAACGCGGAAGGCCTGAGCGCTCAATGCGCGCCAGTGCCCTGCGCACCTCGATACTGGCGCGCGGAACTTCGCGGTTGATATGCTCCAGTGGCTCGGTTTCCAGACGATCAGTTCGGCGTATCTGTGCAGTTGGGTCCAGGGTGGCAGAAATCTGGCCAGTTGTGGCAACTGTAGCGCTTGAGATAGACAATCCCCCCTCTTCGCCAGAACCGGGGGACGTAAAGACGTAATGAGCCTGTCCCCAGGTGCAAAGCCAGTTGAGCGCATTCGCTCCGCTGCGCCGGCCTACGCTGGCCTGCGTCACCTGCCCCTGGATAAAAGTAAGTACGCCCTCTTCTGAGGTCAGCCCCTCTCCACGTTTCACGCGCAATTGACCGCTTTTCCGCTCCATTTTAATACGTGCAATAATACCTACCAGGCGGTCCGTGGTTGCCTCGCGTTGCTGCGCCATGGGTCTTTCCTTCCTGCAACCAGCACAACTTATCCCTTTATACCCATATTTACTGATGTTATTGCGTATTCATACTCAATGAATACGAATTATACCATTAGATACCTCTAAATACGAGGGTTTCTCCCTTTATGTTACTTTTTGGCTATATCGCTGCTTGCTTGTCTTGGGTTACAAAGCACATCTTTTTCATGGCAGACTCGTTTTACCTGCCGGTGATGTTCCGCTGTTGCCGGGCGTAGACGATGTAGAGCACGATGCCCAGGGTGATGAGCAGGAGGCCGAGCAGACCCAGGATGATAGAGACGACTGTGCCGATCTCTCCGCCACCGCTGCCTGTCGGGGTTGCCGGGGGCGTCGGGGACGGCGAGGGGCTGGGGGAAGGACTCGGCGAGGGACTGGGAGACGGCGAAGGACTCGGCGAGGGCGATGGAGAGGGAGAAGGGCTGGGCGAGGGGGTAGGCGTAGGTGTCGGCGTGAACGTGGGGGTGGGAGTAGGCGTCAAGGTAGGTGTCGGCGTGGGAGTTGAACCCTGCTGCGTGCTTGTCGCAGTTGGCGTGGCGAGAGGTTGCGCTGTGCTGGCAAAGACCTGCTGGCCGAAACCTGGCAGGGCCAGCGCGGTACAGGCCAGCAGCCAGCAGGTGCCGCAGATGAACAGAATTGCTATGCGCGAGCTTTTTTTCGACACGAGTTCCCCCTTTTTGCGCGACTTGCCATGCGCCTGATGCTTCTTCTTGATGAAACGTTGCGCGGTCAGCGGCGTAACACAGGCCAGGGCCGGGAGACTCCGCTGAAATGGCCATTTCTCCTGGCTTTATTTCTGCGCTTTGAGCGTGCGCTGACGCAGTGCTTCATACAGCGCAATGCTGCCCGCGACCGCCGCATTGAGCGAATTAATCTGTCCGTACATGGGCAGGCGAATCAGCAGATCACAGTGTTCCCGCACCAGGCGGCTGAGTCCCTTGCCCTCATTTCCCACCACCAGGGCCAGCGGTCCGGTCAGATCCGCCTGGACATACTCGGTTCTGGTTTCGCCAGCCAGTCCAATGACCCAGATATTCTTCTTTTTGAGGGTGTCGATGGTATGGGTCAGATTCGTTTCCTGCGCGATCAGTAGATGCTCGGTCGCGCCCGCTGATGTTTTGATGACTGTGGCATTGACCTCAGCAGCGTGGTGGTGAGGCAGAATGACGCCATGTACGCCCGCTGCCTCGGCTGTGCGCATCAGCGAACCCAGGTTATTGACATCCTGGATAGCATCGAGCAACAGGAGGAATGGGTCTTCATTTTTCTTGCGGGCGTGCTCCAGAATCTCGTCAATGGTCGCGTATTTGCGTGATTCAACCACTGCCAGGCAGCCCTGGTGGACAGCTCCCTGGCTCAACTGTTCCAGGCGTTGACGTGGTACTGTTTCCAGCGGAATGCGCTGGCGCGTAGCCTCTTGCAGAATACCAGCCAGGGCCGGGGCTTCGCGCTGACCCTCAGCAATTAACAGGCGTTTCACCTTGCGACTGGAACGCAGGGTTTCCAGGACGGGATTACGCCCCCAGACATAATCGGGCATAGGATTACCGGACCTCCTTGTTGCGTCATCCACGTGGCGGGTCATAATCATGATCTTTCTCAGGAATATGCATTACAGAGCGCCGCTTTTGCTGACGCCGCCTATTAGCTTATCTTGCCGGATAGCCATTGTCAAATCAACTCTTGCCTGGAGTCAGCGGCGGGCGGGTTATGGCTAGCCGCGCAATGAAGGACCGAAGAAGATACGCTCCAGCACTTCAATGGTACGCTCGCGATAGCTCTCCTCATGCTCGCCCGCGTTGAGACAGAAACAATCGTAGAGCATACTATCGACCAGGCCAAAGACGATTTTCGCGTACATCTCCGTATCAAAGGGCGGAAAATCACCGCGCGCGATACACTGCAAGAAGAACGTATTAATCGCCTGGATGACCAGTTGTTTGCCGCGCCGTTTGATCTCCAGTTCCTCCTGAGATTGCGTATCAATCTGGATGAGAGACATGAGCTGGTTGTTTTTGCGGCTGATCTCAAAGCTTTTTTCGATCATAGCCCTGGGTACCTGCTCGATGGGCAGCTTGAGCAATGCTGGCTCGATCAGAGCCGTCGCGATTTCCATGACCCGGCTTTGTGATGTATTGAGATAAATTTCGCGCTTATTGCGGAAATAGAGGTAAACAGTGCCAACCGCCATGCCTGCCATCGCCGCGATTTCGGCAATAGTGGTTGCTTCGTAGCCCTGACGCGAGAAAATCACACTGGCTGCGTCGATAATCGCCTTGCGTTTGTTGCTTACACCCTCTTCCTGGGGCTCCGACGGCGAAATTTTCTCTAGCATACATCTTCTGCTTTCTGCGTGGAATGAATCGGTCTTTTATGGTTATATCAGCTAAAGGGAGGGGCCGTCAATCTTCCACGTCCAGCGGAACCTGTGGGGAGGCATCTGCCGGGAAAAGACTGTACAGGGCGCGTACCGGGGCAAAGCTCTGGCGATGGTGGGGAGTCGCGCCGTATTGCTGGAGTGCTGCCAGGTGCGCGGGCGTTCCATAGCCTTTGTGCTGATCGAAACCATAAGCGGGATAGTCCTGATGCATCTGGAGCATCAGGCGATCACGCGTGACTTTCGCGATGACCGAAGCCGCCGCAATCGACAGGCAGCGCGCATCGCCCTTAATCAGAGCGCGCTGGGGGAGCGCGACATCGCGCAGCGTCAGCGCGTCGAGTAAGAGCGCCTGGGGAGCTGGCGCAAGCGAGGCCAGCGCATCTTTCATCGCCTGTTTGGTGGCCTGTAAAATATTGCGTCGGTCGATCAGGGCCACCGAGCCGATTCCCACGCCCACGGCCAGGGCGTGCTGTTGAATCAGGGTAAAGCAGCGCTCACGCGCCTGGGCGGTCATTTGCTTGGAGTCGCGCACGCCGTCGAGCAGAGTCGCGATATCCTGATCCAGCGGTAGGATAACGGCAGCCGCCACCACCGGGCCGGCCAGACATCCACGGCCCGCCTCATCCAGACCGGCGATAAAAGAATAGCCCTGACTGAGCAGGGCCATTTCTTCTTCGAGTGTTGGAAGGTGAGCGTTAATCTTCGTTGTTTCCACTGCTCTTGCTGGCTGCTTTGGCGGCCTGGGCGGCTTCTTTCGCTGCTATCTCTTTGGTGGACAGCGGACGCAGTTCTTTCAAACGAGCCGCTTTGCCGGTCAGGCCGCGCAGATAGTACAACTGCTTGCGGCGCACGCGAGCGTGGCGCAGCACTTTGATTTCCTCGATGCGAGGGGAGTTGACCAGGAAGGTACGTTCGACGCCAATGCCATCTTTTGTGACCTTGCGCACGGTGAAATTGCGATTGACACCGCCGCCACGCAGGCGCATCACCACGCCCTCGAAGGGCTGGAGGCGCTCGCGGTTGCCTTCGACCACCTTCACTTGCAGGCGAACGGTATCGCCCGATTTAATTTCTGGGATATCCTGGCGGAGCTGTTCACTCTCAACTGCCACCAGCAGAGCCCTTCCGGCGGGTTTCACCACCGTCTGTTTCTCGGCCATTTCTACTTCCTCCTGTGCGCGTATGCTCAGCCCGTCGTTATGCAGGAACAGTGAGGAACTGTTCCTGACAGGATGCAGATTCTCAATCGGTTGCTGTCGGCATCAACAGAGCGTTCCGCGCGATGCTTTACTTCGTCTTTGTTTCGAGTGCGTTGAGCTGCTTCATCAGCCGAGATTTGCGGCGGGCAGCATTGTTACGATGAATGACGCCTTTTTTCGCGGCGCGATCCAGCTCACTGATCGCCGCGCGCACGGCGGCTTCGGAGTCCACACCAGAGGCAAGTGCCTGGCGGGCCTTGGTGATATTTGTTTTAACAACCGACTTCACCATGCGGTTGTGCAAGCGGCGCTTTTGCTCCTGGCGCATACGCTTCTCTGCAGAGGCATTATTGGGCATGTATAAACATTCCTCCCGGAACATCTGTCCCATCACATGGGTTTTTGTCTACAAAAAAGCCGACAGTTCGTCGGACTGAGTGCGGAACCGATTATACTCTCTCCCCAATAAAATGTCAAACAAAATTGCCTGGCTGGCCCAGAAGGTCGTGTAGCTGTTTCGCAAAACAGGAGGGCTGGTGAGCAAGGCGCGTCTTGCTCACCAGCCCTCCTGTTTTGCGAAAC
>DASZXF010000209.1:0-2550 GCA_035546055.1 Ktedonobacteraceae bacterium | reverse complement strand
CACTAACAGGGCGGTCAGCCAGTTGAGAGAGCGCGGCAGACGCGCGATCAGACCACAGGGAAGCAGCAACAGCAAAGGGATGAGTATAATAAAGTTGCCAAAGACTGCGTGAAAGATCAGCCAGCGCCCCGCTGCCATGATGCCCACTCCGGCCAGAAAGACCTGGAAGATGACACAGAGAACAAAGAGGATGACGACGCCAAGGTAGCCGCGTAGCCAGCCCCGGCGCAAGGAACGGCCAGGACGTGCTGCGGCAACTGTATGCTTTTCCTGGATGTGCGGTATATTCATAAAAAATCTCCTGCAAAACCTGCGCCAGGCCGCTCTGCGCGGTGAAACCTGGCTTGCTGCGCTATCCCTCCGCGAGAGATCAGGAGGAACAGTGTTGATGGGACAAGTATAGGGAATATACCGGCGCCGCGCGCCCGTCTGGAGACGGGTTGATCTCCGTCTGCGGTCCTGTCTTGAAAAGCAGCGCAAGGATCAGCAGACGGGCGTGCCCGTTTGCTGATCCTTGCGCTGCTTTTCAAGACAGGAATGGCTGATAGAGCGCGTTACGGTTGCAGGCCGAGGAGCCTGACGGCGTTTTCTTTTAAGATGAGCGGGCGCACTTCGGGACGGATGCCGATTTTCTCGAAGTCGGTGAGCCAGCGATCAGGGGTGATCATGGGGTAGTCGCTGCCGAAAAGCATTTTGTGCTTGAGCAGAGTGTTAGCGTATTGAATGAGCTGCGGCGGGAAATATTTGGGGGACCAGCCGGAGAGGTCGATGTAGACCTGGGGCTTGTGCAGGCAAACTGAGAGCGCCTCGTCCTGCCAGGGAAAGGAGGGATGGGCCATGATGATGGGCATGTCGGGGAAGTCAACTGCCACATCGTCGAGGTACATAGGGTTGGAATATTTGAGATGGATGCCGCCGCCGCCGCGCATGCCGGTGCCGATGCCCGAATGGCCGGTATGGAAGACGGTGGGCAGACCGGCGGCGGCGATGACTTCGTAGAGCGGGTAGGCTTTGCGGTCGTTGGGATAAAACTCTTGCAGGGAGGGATGGAATTTGAAGCCACGCACGCCGCTGTCGATGAGACGCCGGGCTTCGCGCACGCCCATTTTGCCTTTGGCGGGATCTATGCTGGCAAAGGGAATGATGACATCGGGATTGGCGGCGGCGGCAGCGAGGATCTCTTCGTTGGGGATGCGCGTGAGGCCAGTGGTGGACTCCAGGTCGACGGTAAAGAGCACACAGGCCATCTGGCGCTGGCGGTAGTAGGCGGCTGTTTCGGCCATGGTCGGCTGTTGCCCTTCTTCTTTGAAATAACGTCCCCCGGCCTCTAAAATGGCCTGCCAGGCGGGATCGTCGGGAATGCGCTCCGAGACATGGGCGTGAACGTGTACGTCGATAGCTGCCAGGTGCTCTGCATGAATCATGATAGTTCCTTTTCTCTGGTAATGGGTATTGCTGAAGCTGCCGCCGGTTCCTGGCCGGCAACAGGTGCCTGCTTACTCGCTTTGTCAGGGGCACGTTCGCGGCCCCTGCCAAGGTAACAACGCCTGTTATGCTCGCGGCTCCCGCTCCTTCAGGACGCGGCGCAGGATTTTGCCGGAGGGATTTCTGGGAATGGCGTCGATGTAGACCAGTTCCCGCACGTTCTTATACGTAGCGAGCTGACCATTAACCCAGGCGAGCAGATCGCCGGGGGATGGCTGCTCATGGTCGGGACGCAGGACGACAAAGGCTTTGGGAATCTCTCCGGCCACGGGATCGGGCCGCCCGATGACGGCGACATCGGCCACGGCGGGATGCTCAAGCAGCAGAGCTTCGATCTGGGCGGGCGCGATACTGAAGCCTTTGTACTTGATCATCTCTTTTTTGCGGTCGGTGATAGTGACATACCCCTCGGCGTCACGCCAGCCGATGTCACCGGTGTGCAGCCAGCCGTTGCGCAGGGCTTCGGCGGTGGCCTGCGGGGCTTTCCAGTAGCCGAGCATGACCTGCGGCCCTCTGACGATGAGTTCGCCCTCTTCGCCGGGTCCGAGTTCAGTCAAACCCGTTGCGATATCGACGATTTTTTGCTCGGTGTCATGAATGGGCAGGCCGATGGTTTCGACTTTGATCAGGCGCGGATCATAGACGGGGTTGGAGTGGGTACCCGGCGAGGCTTCGGTCAGACCATAGGAGGTCATGACGGTGATGCCGGTGCGTTCCTCAAAGCGGCGGGCCAGGGCAGGCGGGACGGGCGCGGCTCCGCACTGGTTGAAGCGCACGCTGGCGAGATTGTAGCGGGCCAGTTCAGGCCAGTCGGCGATAGTGGCGAGCATCTGCGGGACAGAGTAGACGAGGGTAATGCGCTGGTCGTGGATGAGCTGAAGCCACTGGCCGGGCTCGAAGCGCGGCATGAGGACGAGACGCGCCCCGGCCAGGACGGCGCAGCCCATGAGCATGATGCCGTAAATATGATAGAGGGGCAGGGAGCAGAGCATGCGGTCGGCGCTGGTAATCTGGGCAGTGGCGATGGACTGGTAGGCGTTGACGACGAGGTTTTTGTGGCTGAGC
>DASZXF010000208.1:0-2080 GCA_035546055.1 Ktedonobacteraceae bacterium | reverse complement strand
AACTGTTGTCCTGCTATCGGCGGGATTACTCTGACGCGGATAACTATCCCTTACCGGCTCGCCTGCCCGTCCATCATCCCATCCTGACCCGCCTGGAAGGGACGTATCCGTTGGCCTACACCGTGCCTCCCTGGTGGCCCGTCTGTGTGGCGCAGGTGCAACCCGCCGTCCTCCGCCCTGTGCTGGATGCGCTTTCTCCCCAGGAATTTCGTTCGGGCTGCCTGGAGCATGGACGCTGGAAAGCGTTCCGAGAACGGTTCTCCCCGGACGAACGCCGCCTGCTGCCCAGCAGCCCCCGACTCACGACCTTGCTGGAGCATTCGCCCTGGCAGTTTTCCTTCCAGGATCGTGGCCCAACCGATACCCCCGATCAGCTTTCCCTGGTGATCAGCACCCGTCCCCTGGATTTTCTCTACATGTCCAATGGACGGGATTGGCGCAGTTGCCAGCATTATCAGGATGGGAGTGAAAACCATCGCGTACCGGGCAATTTCTATGATACCGGTGTCGCGCTGGCGATGATCCTGGTGCCGGGAACCAGCAGTGCGGATGCGCAGGCGGTGCTGGTGCGCACAACCCTGCGGGTTCTCTTCATTGATCACATGCCCCTTGTGGTCATCGGGCGTATCTATCATAACCATGCCACCCTGGCGGTGCTGCTGCTGGCGCGTCTGGCCGGCCTGCTGGATGCGCAGGAGATCCCCTGGGGCTTTCTCGATCACGTCAATTCCCTCGATCTCTGCTGGTATAAGCATCTCGGAGAGGGGTTGCCTTCTCGCCTGGAGCCGCCCCGCCTGGCGCATGCCGCGCGTTACTGGTTGCCCCGTGACTGGCATGCGCCCTATGTGGATGGCGTTCACTCCTGGGACACGGTATGGGAAGATCCGGCAGCGGACTATCAGTGTCTGCAGCTTGAGGCATCCGTCCGTCTGCTGCGTCCTCGTCCCGGCGCCGTTGCCCCGGCGGCACCACTTCGCCACCGCCTTGCTCGCCTCAGCGCCGTGGATCTGTGTGCGCCGCTGGTCTAACGCCCTGCCTCTGTTGTTCCATCCCCCTGCGGAGATGCCTCTCCTGGGGGGGCTCTTGTCGCACAAAAGGAGTCCATCATGCCTGACCCGATCTCCTCGGTGTCTCATTTTCCGTCCCTGTTGCAATGTACCCTGGAGGTGTTTCGTCTCCCCAGTCCATCCGGGCGTGAAGCCTTGATGCGCGCGTATGTGGTGGAGCATCTGCGCACCTGGGGCTGTACCGTCTCGGTGGATGCGACGGGGAACGTCCTGGCCTATCGAGGCGCTCCTGCGGAGGGGCAGGGCTATCCCTTGCTCTCCTTTCATCTCGACTGTATCTGGGTCGATCCGGCACCGCTGGAGGCGCCCCTTTCCTGGGAATCGGAGTCCACACGCCGGCGGCGGACACGGCGATCCATCCCATCGCTGGAACCCCTGCCGCTGGAGGCGCTCATCCTGGAGGACGGATGGCTGCACAGCAACGGGCGCTTTGTGCTGGGCGGCGATGATAAATGTGGCGCGGTGATCGCCCTGACCCTGGCGCAGATGACGGATCTGCCGCTCAAGATCGTCGCCTCGGTCGAAGAAGAACGGGGCTGCGTGGGCATCGCGCAGGTCGATCCTGCCTTTTTTGCCGACGTGGCGTATGCGCTGGTGTTGGACCGGCGAGGGGCCAATCATCTGATTGTCTCCATCGCTGACCATCTCCTCTGCCAGGGTTCCTTCGCGGCGGCGTTGATGCGGGCTGCCGCAGACACGGGCCTGCTGGTCTACGCCGCCCAGGGGGCACTCTCCGATGCGCTGACGCTTTCTGACGCTGTGCCCAATGTGGCCAATCTGAGTGTGGGATATTATCACCCACACACGGTTCACGAGCGGGTGTCCTTGCGGGATCTGTGGCATGCGTACCGCTGGGTCCATGCAGCGCTCCACTGCTTACCCTGTTCACGAGCAGAGACGGCGCTCCCATCCGAGCAGAAGGCTCCTGACCCTTCGTGCTGTGCGCGGTGTCACCACCTGCGGCTCGACCCGGCGTTAGTGCCCGGCGACCTCCACCCCCTCCTCTGCCACTG
>DASZXF010000207.1:0-4301 GCA_035546055.1 Ktedonobacteraceae bacterium | reverse complement strand
AAAGTATTGCCGACGATCAGGCGTTTCCCATCCCGCGACCAGCAGACGGCATCGGTGGTGTTCTCAAATTTCAGTCCGGCCACGGTCCATTTCTGTTTGGGAGTAGCCAGCGAGGAGCCGGGAATGCTATTTTGCAACGCGGTGGCGATATCCCAGAGCATGATGTAGCCATCTCCCCCGGCGGTCAGGAGGTAGCGCCCGCCTGGATGCCAGCTCGCGGTCCAGACCGCGCCGCTATGGCCGGTGAGTTGCAATACAGGCGAGCCGGGAATGAGATTCAGCGGCCCGGCAGGTGTGGGTGTGACCGGTAAGCCCTGGGGAGTCCCGACGCCGCGTGCCCGCATTACGCCCAGAGCGACAGCGCCACCCGCGACGGCCACGGCTGCGGCGCCGACTCCACCCAGCAGAATGGTTCGTCGTCCGACCTTACGCTCCAGACCGCCCGGCTGATAGGCTGGCGGAAGCGCTGTATTGGAGGGCCGGGAGAGATTGGGGCTGATATTGGTCGCGAAAGGATCGGCGGGCAGGGGAGGTCCGCTGGTCTGATTGGCATCGGTCAGCGTGCGCGAACCGCCGGCCCCCTGGGCGCGCGGCTCTGCTTCTTCAACGCCGGGCAGCACAGAGGTCTTGCTGGCCGGCTTCTCCTGAGTATCGGACCAGGAAGAAGGGCCGCTGGAGGACGAGTCCTCCGCGCCATCTTCCGCGCCAGACTGCTCCTGCCAGCGCTTACTCCAGGGAGCCAGCAGGGTAGCCTCCGGGTTTGGCTCGGTCTGCTTGCCGGTCATCCAGGCTTGTTGCAGAGCTTCAACCAGTTTCAGGCAGGAAGGTGGACGCAGATCGACATTGCGCGAAAGAGCCATGGTCAGCAGATTCTCCACGGCGACCGGAATACGGGAATTTAACGAGCGCGGCGGCGGCAGCGGATCGTGCATTTGCCGGGTTATCGTCTCAACTGGCGTGGTGCCATGATAGGGCGGACGGCCCGTAAAAAGCTGGTAAGCCACTACCGCCAGACTATAGCGGTCGCTGGCCGGAGTCGCCTGGCCCATAATCTGCTCCGGCGCCATATATTCGGGCGTCCCGGAGCCGGCAGAGGTCTGACTGCGCACCATCGACCCGCCCAGCACCCTGGCCAGGCCAAAATCGGTCAGCAGCAGCCAGTCATCGCGCAAAAGCATGTTGGCGGGCTTGATATCGCGATGCAGAATACGCTTGCTGTGCGCGTAATCGATGGCCAGGGCGGCGTGGTGCAGATAGCGCAGACTCTCCTGAATGGGCAGCGGACCGTCGGCCTCTTTCATGCGCGTGGCCAGCGTACCACCGGCAATATAAGGAAAAACCAGATAGGGCACCACCTCCCCATCGAGTTCCCCTTCACCAAAATCATGAATGACCAGAATATGTGGATGTTCCAATGAAGCGGCGGCGCGAGCTTCATAGACAAAATCGCGCAGATAGCTTTGATCGTTGGTAGCCGGCGGTAACAGCTTGATGGCCACCTCGCGGCGTAATCGAGTATCAGTTGCCAGCCAGACTTCGCTCAGCGCGCCACTTCCCAGCACTCTCTCCAGTTGATAGCGTCCGATCAGTTTCCCCTGCCAATCAGTGTGAATAGACGTATTTTCCATCAGAAACTTACATCCTCCAGAGCAAGATTGTTGTCAGATTATCATCATAACTGGCCGCCAGCCAGCGACCATCAGCAGACCAGGCCAGGGAAGTCACGCTGCCCTGAATATTATGGGAGAGAATACGCGCAGGCTCAGGGCTCTTCCCTACATTCCAGAGATACACATTGCCATCATCTCCACCCAGCGCCAGCCAGGTGCCCGACGAAGCAGGCGACCAGGCCATGGTCAAGACCGAGGCCGGCACGCTCGACGCGGCCAGCCTCGGCAGAGCGAGTTGATAGTGCTGAGTGGCATCCCAGACGCCCACCACACCATTGTCAGTTGGCAGCACAGAGATGCCGGCCACGTAACGCCCATCAGCCGACCAGGCGACACTACTCAGACGGATACCATTAAACAATAACACCGAGCCTATCGGCTGCCAGAGCTTCCCCTTGCCACCTGTGTTCAGGCGCCCGGGCTGCAAACCTCCGCCCAGGCAGATAGTCAGCAGGGAGCCATCGGGCGAAGCCGCCAGGCAATTGCCCTTATCAAGCACAAAGGGCAGACCGGCCTTGATGTCAGTGGTCAAAGCTTTCTGGCCCGGCTGGCGCATATTCCAGAGAGAGAGCCGGGTAATACTGGTATCTCCCCTGGCACTCGCAACCGTAGCCAGGTAGTTGCTGGCCGTCCAGCCCAGTCCGCGCACAGAACTCGCATTTTCGAGCAAGGTCTGATCCGTAAAACCATGCGCCGGACCGGAGAGGTCAGCCGTGTAAATCAAAGTCTCATAGGCCGTCGCATCGCCATCAAAGCCCCAGTTGCCCACAGCCAGCATCGTGCCATCCGGCGACCAGCTCAGCAAGATACCGTCATCCATCCCCGAATTTACCTGGGCAAGCGGGGATAGACTGGCAGACGGCTGCGCAGCTGTGAGATCCCAGAGCACAAGCCGGCCCTCACGGCTGCACGTGGCCAGGATGTTCTTCTCAGGCGCCCAGGCCATAGCCATCACCGGTTTGGTAAAAGCCGCGCTAATCGCCAGCGGCTCATTGGCCGCAGTGGTCGGCGTGGCATGTACCGCAGGCGTAGCTTTCACCACCGGCGGCGCATGGCGCGCGAGCGACGTGGCCGCGTAAGCCGCCGCGCCACCGCCAACCAGGACCACCCCCACGCCAATTCCCACGCCGGCCAGCACTCTGCGCCTGGTCACGCTCGTCGTCGGCCTGGGCGTCACCGACGAAGCCGGCGCCTGCACAGGCGTGGGAAGATGCGAAGGGAAAGACTTCAAAGCCCGGTCCAGACTGGTGATATACGCGGTCGCCGAGGGCGGACGCTGCGCCGGATCTTTCTGCAAACCACGCAGCAGCGCCTTCTCCAACTCCAGCGAAAGCGTCGGGTTATACACACGCGGCGAGGTCGGTGGCGTAAAAGCATGTTGAAAAGATAAAGCAAAAGGATTGTCGGCCTGAAACGGCACCCGCCCGGTGAACAATTGATAGGCCACCACCGCCAGACTGTAAATATCGCTGGCCGCCACCGCGTTCCCCTGAGCCTGCTCCGGCGCCATATATGTCGGCGTGCCCAGATACGCGCCAGTCGCAGAAGAATCCATATCGGTCAATATACGTGCAATGCCAAAGTCGGTCAGCAGCAGCCAGTTATCATCGCGCAGGAGCATATTCGCGGGCTTGATATCGCGGTGGATAATGTTATGAGCATGGGCAAAATCGATGGCCTCCGCGACCTGAAAGAGATAGGTCAGCGCCTCATCCTGCGTCAACATGCCCTGACCGCTGGCCAGCGCCTTCAAACGGTCTTCCACCGAACCGCCGGAGACATAGGACATGACCAGGTAGGTGACCGTCTGATTATTCGGCATTTGCTGCTGACCATAATCATGCACAGGCAAAATATGCGGATGGTGGAGCGCGGCTGCCGCGCGAGCCTCTCGCTCAAAGCGCCGCAGAAATTCTTCATCATCGCGCTTGCGCGAAGGTAGCACTTTTAAGGCCACCTGGCGCTGTAAATGAGGATCTTCAGCCAGCCAGACCTCACCCATGCCACCATGACCAATCTGGCGCAAGAGACGATAGCGCCCAAGCGTCTCCCAACTGCCGGTATCCTCCATGACCTTGCCTCCTTTCACGGCGCACGCACCTCCCTGGTGCCGTCAAATCTATCGCTTCATCCAGGCGGGCCGCGCACCTTGCGGCGGAGAGCAGCAAGCGTGCCAGGCGTCCTGGGTGGAAATGCCGAAAAAACTGGCTATTTGTGCCAATATGCATTATACGCCACCATGCTCTTAGCACACCAGATAAGGCCCAATGGATAGCCGCGTCCACCTGGCCTGTCCCCTGCCACGAAACGCGACTATTAGTAACCCTGCGTGCTCCCTCGCTGCGCAAATCGCAGACAAGGCATCCCTCCGCGCGCATAAAACGCACCTGGCCTGGCCTGGATACGTCCCTGCTGGATATCATTATCGCCCCCTCAGCAATAGCCGAAAAGGACTATTTTTTTCGATTTACCCTTGTACCATTCCCAACAGGCATGATACATTCTAAAGAAAATTACCTGTAAAATGATCCTCTACGGCCTTAAACGTAGCCATGCTTTCGACATCAGGAGAATTTCAATGCCACTCGCACTCTCCCAGCTGGGGCGCTACCAGCTTCTCCGCCAACTCGG
>DASZXF010000206.1:0-2646 GCA_035546055.1 Ktedonobacteraceae bacterium | reverse complement strand
ATCATAGCTAGTAGTTGGTCAAGGTCCAAACGAAAGGCCAGCAACGCAGGAGTGCAGAGAGCGGCAGCCCTTTGCCGGGGCTCGGGGTGTCCCCGCCTTTTCCCTCTTCCCGCGCCGCCGCAGGCGGCGCACGTTTCGCATAGAGTGTGACAGTCTACTGACGAGTCGGAAAGGTTAGCAACATGTGTGGTATTGCGGGATGGGTAGATTGGGAAAAAGACCTCACCCAGCAGCGTTCGACCCTGGAAGCGATGAACCGGAGCATTGCCCACCGGGGACCGGACGCGGAGGGATGCTGGTTTTCGCCGCACGCGGCCCTGGGAAACCGGCGCCTCTTCGTCATCGATCCTCAAGGCGGCAAGCAACCGATGCTCTATCAGCACCAGGGCCAATTCTACGCCCTGACCTATAACGGCGAAATCTATAATTTTCGCGAATTACGCGCTGAGCTGCTCAAATATGGCCATACATTCTCGACTCATTCTGATACCGAAGTACTGCTCCATGCCTATATTAAATGGGGGGTGAATTGCCTGACGCATCTGAATGGCATCTTCGCCTTCGCGCTCTGGGACGAACAGCAGCAGCGCCTCTTGCTGGGACGCGATCATCTGGGAGTCAAGCCCCTGTTCTACGCGCAGCGCGGCAGCGCCCTGCTCTTTGGCTCCGAATTAAAAGTGCTGCTGGCTCATCCGCTGGTGCGGGCCGAAATCGACGAGACCGGGCTGGCCGAAATATTCAGCTTTCGGCGTGCGCCTGGCTCCGGCGTCTTTCGCGATGTGCATGAATTGCGCCCCGGCCATCGTTTGCTCTACACCCGCGAGCAGCTGAAAGTTGAGCGCTACTGGCAGTTGCAAAGCCAGCCGCATACCGATGATCTGGATACCACGGCTGAGAAGATCCGCGCGCTGCTGCTGGATGATGTCAAACACCAGTTGATCGCCGATGTGCCGATTGTCACGCTCCTGTCGGGCGGGCTGGATTCGAGCGCTCTCACCTCGCTGGTGGCCAGGGAATTTCGCTCACAGGGCAGACCGTTGCACACCTATTCCATCGATTTTGCCGATAACGCGCGCTATTTCGCGGAGAGCGAACTGCGTCCCAGTCTTGATGAGCCGTGGGTACAGCGCATGGCCGCTTATGTGCAGAGTCAGCACCACACACTCACCGTAGACACCCCTGAATTGCTGGAGCACATCCTGGCGCCGATGAGGGCGCACGATCTCCCGGCGGGCGGTCAGATCGAAACCTCCCTGTATCTGCTTTTCAAGACCATTAAAAAAGATGCCACCGTCGCGCTCTCCGGTGAATCCGCTGATGAAGTCTTCGCCGGCTATCCCTGGTTTCATGCGGAAGCAGCCTTGCAGGCTCCAACTTTTCCCTGGCTGACCACCGTGACCCGTTTCACAAAGCTGAACGGCGTCTCCTGGCTCTCTCCCGAAGTAGAGCAGCGCGTCAGACCGGAGGAGCATGTGGAGCGCATCTATCGGCAAGGTCTGGCGGAAGTTCCGCGTCTATCAGAAGATAGTTCGCGCCAGGCCAGAATGCGCGAAGTGCTCTATCTCAGCCTGGTAAACTGGCTGACCCTCCTGCTGGATCGCAAGGACCGCATGAGCGCGGCAGTAGGCCTGGAAGTGCGCGTGCCTTATTGTGATTACCGCCTGGTTGAGTATGTCTGGAACATCCCCTGGGAGATGATGAACACCGGAAACATCGAGAAAGGCATCCTGCGCCAGGCCATGCGCGGTCTTTTGCCTGAAGAGGTGCGCACTCGCCGCAAAAGCGCCTATCCCGCCTCGTACAATCCATCCTATAGCGAAGCCACGCGTCAGTGGGCGCTCCAGATCGTCAACGATCCCGGCGCACCCCTGCGGCCCTTTCTCAATCTTGCCCACCTGCGCCACCCGCTTTCTCAGGAGCACCTCGATCAGGGTGACGGCTGGAGTTCCCTCTACGAGCGCCTGATTCAGATCAACGCCTGGTTGCAGGAATATCGGGTTGCCATCATCTAAAAGGCGCGGCATGGTGCCAGAGGTGATATACTCTTGCGGGGGTCTTCCCAATTTCAGGAAAGAAAGAGAAATCAATGGCAGAGACAATTAAGGTACATGAGCAAGAGTCGGCGCCTGATTTTACCTTGCCAGCGGTTGGTAACGACACGGAAATTGTCGATGGAAAGCTGCACCTGGGTGATCTTCGCGGTCATGTCACGGTTCTTTACTTCTATCCAAAAGACGATACGCCCGGTTGCACTACTGAAGCGTGTAATTTCAGAGACGCCAATCACGAAATGCAAAAGCGCGGGATAAAAGTGCTGGGTATCAGCGCTGATGACGCGGACTCGCATCAAAAGTTCGCCGCCAAGTATGGCCTGCCCTTTACCCTGCTCTCCGATACGGATACCAGCGTAGCCCAGACCTATGGTGTTTATGGAGAAAAAAACCTGTACGGTCGTAAATTTATGGGCATCAGCCGGGTGACGTTCCTTATCGACAAAGAGGGCGTCGTGCGCAAAGTCTGGCCCAGGGTCAAGCCAGATGGACACGCGCAGGAAGTGCTGGAGGCTGTGACAACTCTCCAGTTGTAACACGAATGAGAAGACATGAAAGAGGTTTACCCGGCGATGTCTCATCGCCGGGTAAACCT
>DASZXF010000205.1:0-4707 GCA_035546055.1 Ktedonobacteraceae bacterium | reverse complement strand
GCCCGACATCGACAACGCCCATAGCACACTCGGCAAAAAGCTCGGCTGGATCAGCAAAGAAATACAGCACAAATTCGGCCACCGCACCCTCTTTCACAGTCTGCTGGGCCTGATTCTTGGCTCGGCCATCGCGCTCGGCGTCCAGCAGATCGTCACCTACCTGCTCCTCTCGCGCGGCCTGAGCATTCCCGCGCGCGTCATCGGCAGCTCGCATATCGTCTTTATCGCCGTGCTCTTCGGCTGCATCATGCACCTCCTCGCCGATGCCCTGACCCTGGAAGGCATTCCCCTGCTCTGGCCCATGAGGAAGTACATCGGCTTCCCGCCTATCCGCAGCTGGCGCTTCCGTACGGGTTCCTGGCCGGAGCACGTCGTCGTCTGGGCTTTTATGATCCTGGTCGGAGTCGGTATCTATTACGGTGTTCTGGTGGTCTAAGGAAGGTGCTTTCGCAATCCAGGACAACATGATATACTCTCCCTTGTGCATTGGGCCTGTGCCTGTTCACAGCAAACACCGCCTCGATAACAACGTGTAAAAATCCAGGCGTTTCTTCCGTTTATACTGTCCATTACTCGTGCGGGTCAGAGGATGAATTTTTTTAAGCAGTTCGATCAGCGCAAACAGCAGCACGCCGCCCTGTGGCTGCTGATTTTCGCCATGATCGTGTACATACTGGTCATGGGCACCGAGTCCATTGTTCGCTATGCCACCTACAAGGCCACCGCGTTCGACCTTGGCAATATGGATCAGGTCATCTGGAACACTCTTCACGGGCGCTTCTTCCAGTTCACCAACCAGGCTATCGACTGGTATGGTCCGCCAAATCGCCTGGGCGTGCATGTCGAACCCATTCTGCTGCTCATCTCGCTGCTCTACTCCTTCGGCGGCGATCCGCGCATCCTGCTGGCCTTCCAGACCCTCGTTCTGGCTGCCGGAGCGCCTGCTGTCTACCTGCTTGCCCGGCGCTACCTGCCCTCCTGGCCGCTGGTAGCCGCTCTGCTGGCCGCCGCTTACCTGCTCTCGCCCGCGCTGATCGGTATCAACATCTTTGACTTCCACCCGGACTGCCTGGCCACACCGCTGCTGCTCTACGCTCTGCTGGCCCTGACCCATCGCCGCACCGCCTGGTTTCTGCTCCTCTGCTTTCTCACCTGCACCTGTAAAGAGGATATGCCCATGGCCGTGGCTTTTCTGGGTCTGCTGCTCATCTGGAAATACAGACAGCCGCGCCTGGGTTTGCTCCTGCTCATCGGTGGCGCGCTCTGGACCTTCATCGCCTTCAAATGGGTGCTGCCCCACTTCTACACCGGTATCCAGAGCAATAACTTCTGGTATCGCTATCGCGTCTATGGCAACACGCCCGGCGAAGCCATTTTCAACCTCTCGCTCCATCCCTGGCTGCTTCTCACCGAGATCATCACCCTGCCGCGCATCTATTATCTTTTCAGCCTGCTGCGCAGCACAGGCTTTCTGGCACTGCTCGCGCCAGAGTGGCTGCTACCCGCGCTGCCCAAAGCGGCCAGCAACTTTCTTTCCACGAACGGACCCAACTACAGCGGCATCTATCACTACAATGCCGCCGTCATCCCGTTTGTCATGCTCTCCGCCATTCACGGTCTGCGCCGCCTGGCCCTGACCTGGCAGCGATGGAGCAAGGAAAGCATTTCAGACGCAGAACTGGCGGCCCTGGCAGGTCAGCCTGCGCCCGACACCGAGAGCCAGCCCTATCCCGTTGCCTGGATACCCGCCCGCGTGCGTGTCCTCGCTCTGCGCGCCTGGCAGCGGCTCGCGCATCTTTACCAGCGCGTGCGTCCGCGCCTGGCCAGAGTCGCCCGCCCCATCAAACGCGGCCTCCTGGCACGCTGGCAGGAGTTCGGCGAGCGCATGTATCCATTCGCAAAAAAAATCTCGACCTATCGTCTGCAGAGCGTCATCTGCCTCTGCCTCATCTTTGCCATGGGTCTCAATTATATGCTCATCCTGCCCCAGCTCAACTCCTTCTGGCCCGATCACTGGCCCGGCGTGCGTGAGCAGCAGATCCAGCAGCTTATCAATCTCATCCCGCCCGACGCCGCCGTTTCTGCTAGCGACGACCTCAACCCGCACCTCAGCGAGCGGCAATGGCTGGCTGTCTTTCCCACCACCTGTATCGACCCGCCGGCCTGTGCGCACGTCGCCGACTACATTCTCGTCGACCTCAACAATCCCACGCTTACCGGCAATCGCGCTGACGCCATCAGGACGCTCAATGCCCTCTCACGCCAGTATCGTCAGCTCAGAACTGCCTATGGCGTGGAACTCCTGGAGCGCATCAGGCGTTGACCGCGCCTGACCAGACAGGCGTAGCACTTAACGAGCAAATCATGTTATAATCGTGTAGGGTACTACACCGCGTATCGACAAGATGTTATCCTGGCATGGCATGATGGAGGAGTGCAAGCAATTATGCATAATGTTCCAGATGAACAGACCGAACCAATGGAAGGGCTACAGCCGAAACCCAGGCCGATGCCTCAGACGCCACCAGCGGCATCCCACGCCCCGGCGCATCACGCAGCCGGAGCCAGTTTTCAATCCATGGCCATTGACGCCGACGAAGATGATGGTCATACCAGAGAAGATGCCTTTACCGTCAAATTCGCCATCGGCAAGCTCAACGAATACCTCCAGTGGTTCCTCATGGTCCTGGAAGCCCTGCTGGTCATTCGCTTTCTCCTGAAGATGTTCGGGGCCAATCCTAATAATCTTTTTGCTGGTTTCGTCTTCACATTGACCGATATCCTGCTGACTCCGTTTAACGGCATCGTCCCGCCTATCTCTTTGCACACCAACCAGGCCTTCGAGATTGCTACCTTGATCGCCATGGCGGTCTACTTTTTGCTTTTCTACGCTCTGAAACGCTTCCTGCGCATCCTCATTTCCAGTCCCGAGGAGACCGAATAGTCGCCCGGCCCGAGAAAGCACACGCATGATTCAAGCGCTGGCCTGCAGTGAGCGGATTGTTGAACGACTGATGGGGCCGCCCCAACGCGGCCTTGTTCACAGCGCCTTCTCCTCCGCCGCCAACCTGCTTTTCGCCGGCGATTTTCTGCTCTCGCTGAACGCCAGCCCTTCCGCCGTTCAGCCCGCGTCCACCGCTCTAGAGAGGGGCTTGCTCATGCCTAACGGTCTGCTGCTCTCAGCACCCGCCGGCGCCTGGCCGTTCTCTCAACTCAAAGCGGGCATGTCGGCTATCCTGGGCGCCGGCTGGCTGGTGCTCGAAACCCTCCCCTGCTCGCTGGAATGCGCCGCCTGCCCGCGCTGGAATCCCCGCATTCAGCGTCCGCCTATCCTGGATCTCGGTCTGCTCCTCGCGAACGCGCGCCGGCTGGCGGCGATGTGCCAGCCGTCAATCGAGTTGCCTGTCGGTATCGACGGCGCCGACATCCTGACCCTGGCCGCGCACCTCTGCGGGCGCGGTCCCGGCCTGACCCCCTCCGGTGATGACTTTCTGGCTGGCTGGCTGGCCGCCGGCTGGCTGCTCTACGGACCTCTGCCCGCCTTTCTGGAGATCGCCCAGCACATCGTCAAGCTTGCCCGGCAGCGCACACACCTCCTCAGCCAGTGCTGGCTATCCTATGCCGCAGCCGGCGACATCGCCTCTCCCGTCAATCGGCTGCTCGCGACCCTGCACAGTCCCGACCAGCACCAGCTTCAGTCAACCGCCCGCGCCGTCCTCGCCCTCGGCGCCACCTCCGGGCACGATCTCGTCCACGGCATCCTCTACGCCCTCAACCAGTACCCCGTCTTCTGACCACATCCCACCCTGACGCCCGGTTTGCATATTTCACGAGATATGCATAAGAAGCATTTTTGATCTTTGCAATATCTCATGCGATGGAATCAAAAATGGTCTTCTGGCAAATTGGTATGCTTTATACATTTACACATGCATAAATATATGATATAGTGAGGGCACAGGGAAGAAAAATCGTGGAAAGGGAATTTATGGGAGGCGTTCATCCTTCCACCATCGGCCAGAATCCTTACAAGTTGCTGAAAAAATAGAAGCGTCAGCATAGCCGGACTATGTTATAATTGAACTGGTCTCCAGGCCAGTTGTTCAGAGAGCGAAAGACAGACAGACCAATGGCAACAATAGAAAAACGCATACAAGCCCTTGAGCAAGAGCACGCCGAACTCAAGAAAACAATTGAATTGCAAACCGTCGCCATAGGAGCACTGGTCAACAAGGCGGCATTAGAAAAATTAAACGAGAAATACGATACCATCTTTAAAACGCTGGAAAACCATGACAAATTTACCAATATGCAACTTGCCGAGCTGCGAGAAAAGGTAGAAGTTGACATAGAGGGAAAAATTGTCGGCATGCAGACGGAAATGCGCCAGCGCTTCACCGAACAGGATGGCAAACTAACCGGCTTACAGACGGAAATGCGCCAGCGCTTCACCGAACAGGATGGCAAACTAACCGGCTTACAGACAGAAATGCATCAGCGCTTCGCCGAACAGGATGGCAAACTAACCGGCTTACAAACAGAAATGCATCAGCGCTTCGCCGAACAGGATGGCAAACTAACTGGATTACAGACAGAAATGCATCGACGTTTTACGCGAATTGAGACGGTCCTTGCTCAACTTCTGGCGCGTTTGCCTGAAAAGCCACAGCAGTAGAAAAGCAGAAGATAGCCCAGGCTACAAGCTCG
>DASZXF010000204.1:0-4014 GCA_035546055.1 Ktedonobacteraceae bacterium | reverse complement strand
TTGTTGCAGATGGAAACGGGACCATTGGCCGTCGAGATCGCTGTTGAGGGGAGATCCAGCCGCGAAGATTCCTCCGTTGTGAAGCGCGAGATCCTGAATATCGGCGAGGGAGGTCACAGGAGCGTAGTTTTCCCACTGTGCGCCGCCATCACGGGACAGGTAGATACTCCCATCCTCCAGGCCGGCGACAAGATTTTTCTGCGCATCAGCCCGCAGCACGCGTACCCGGCCAGCCTGTGGAGCAGATTGCTCCTGAGCCACCGCTTCCCAATGGCGGCCCTGCTTCCGTGAACGAAAGAAGCCCTGGTCAGTCGCGACAACCAGCGTGCCATCGTCGAGCGCGGTCATAGCGCGCACCGTTCCTCTGGCCAGGACGGCCCGCGTATGGAGCCGCTGCTCGATAAACCACCATCCACCCAGGAGCAGCAGGAGCAGCAGGAAGGTCAGCAGGAGCGGAAAGAGGACGCCAGAATGGGCCATAAGAAAAGGCAGGAGGAGCGTGCCAAGCAGCGGAACAGGCTTGATAATCCCGCTCAAACCTGCCTGACCAATCCCTTCCAGCACCATCAGCAGCACAAGGACGACAGCCGTCCATTTCAGCGTATTCGTCCACCATTGAGGCAGCACATGCGGCATTTTGAGATGGAACAGGCCAGTATCCAGGCCAGCCAGGATCTTACCTGGATGGCTCCCCTGGAGGAGCGACCAGGCGGCGACCGACCCGCCACGGGCCTTGTTCTGCCCGCATGCCGCCTTGCGCCAGCTCTTTCCCTGGTCCGCCGAGACAAACACGCCATCATCCATGGCCACGGCTATGTGCAGCCTGCGGTGCCGGACAAAGGTTACGAGCCTGTGAATAGCGCTTTTGGGCAAGGACATAACGGAAACTGACTGACCGGGAATGGCCAGGCCGAGGAGGGTAATGCGCTGTCCCGGTTTGCTCACCAGCAGCCGCCAGCTCTCGCCATTGTCTCCTGAGCAAAAGACATTGCCGGTTGTCGTGCCGGCGTAGAGCCTGCCATCTTCACCCACGGCCAGGGCCGAGACTTTGGTGTTCATCAGGCCCACCCTGGTCATCTCCCAGCTCTCGCCTTTGTTTGTGGAACGGAAGACGCCGCTAGCGGTTGCCGCAAAAATGGCCCCGGTTTTATGCGCTACCAGGGCGTGTATGGCCATGGCTGGCAGACCGCTGCTGACCGGTGACCATGCGGGTGCAGGCGTCAGGGGAGAATAGTAGAGACCAGCACGAGCTGAACAATGCAGGGCAGCTTTTTGCCTGAGCGCGAAGACCTGCGGGTTATCTATCAGGGTGTGCGCCGCGCAATTTGTCTGGCTGGCTTCCCAGGTGACGCTGGTAAAGTTCCTGCCTCTGTTGATGACCACGCCGGTAAGAATGGCGAACAGCCAGGCCGGCTCATGACCGGGAGCTGTACCATTGGCCGCGTCATTGCCAACCAGCAGAATAGCGTCCCCCTGGCGCAGACCCGTACTGGTGCCGGCCAGGCGTAAAGAAGTTATATGGCAACTCAGGCCATGCTGGTCTTTAAAGGCGGTTAAGGCTGGTTTCAGGATATTCCATTCGGAACGCGCGACAAAATCCGCGTCGGTTTCAAAGGTCTGCGGCATTTGAGCTGGTCCCGGTTGCTGTCCAGTCGCGCGCCCGGCGTTTGTGGCGGCAGGTATACTCTGGACAACGGTGCCCCGGGGAATGGGACAGCGCCGCGAGGGCGTTGCGGGCAGTTCGCGCACAGTGAACGCCAGGTATGTGCTGGCGGCTACCCCCGCTGGCGGCTCGTAGCCGATCATGCTGACCAGTTCCTGGACGGAGCGCTGCTCCGTGGCTGTGCGTAAGTACCCTTCGTTGGCAATGCGCTCCTGGTAAAAAGAGAGAATATCCATGGTCATGGCCCAGCTCTCCAGCAGGCCAAGCGCCCAGCTCTGGTCCGCGTACAGATTCAAGCGCCCGATGCTGCCATCCTGCTTGCGCAGAGAGGCAATTCGCTGCTTCATCTGTTGCAGGCTGCTGGCGTAGGTTCTGACGCGGTATGCAATGGCCGCTTGTCCCGCCGGGTTAGCTGGCGCGGGGCGTGGTGTTCCATCCATATTCATACGTTCCCTTCTATCTGCATCTGGATGATGCCATTGCGCGGTACGTGTGGATCATTATCCAGGCGAATGATTTCCAGCGGAGAGAGGCGAATAGAGTCGCTTTTGCCTGTACTCGCCTCCGTCGCGTCTACACGGTCGAAGCGGGTGACCTCAACCCTGGCTACGCCGCGTATCTCCATGGCCCTGGCGATAATCTGGCTCACATAGACCGTCTGCCCGAAGGTAAAATTGTCCGCATAGAAAAAGCCCTGCGGTTCGTGGCTAAAGGCTTGCTCCAGCATCCTCCGCACGACTGAGTGATAGGCGCCCGGCTTGAGGCGAATTCTCAAGCTCATATGCAAAGCTGCATAGACTGGCTCGCATATTTTGATGTTGTGACCAACCACGCGAAATTGCTCCAGATACTGAGCGAGAGTAGCACGCAAGGTCGCGTCGAGCATCTGCCCGGCTGATGGTTGGATAAAGACAAACATTGTATAGCCACTTCCTGTCCAGCGTAAGCGCGCGATGGCATTGGCGACCCGGGGGTGGTGGCAGGCGAGCCGGGCGTAGTCACTCTCTGTCACCCCCCGGCGCTGCTCCTGGAAAGCAAAGGGCGCCAGGCTGCGTGCCTCTTCCTGGTCCTGGGCATTGATCGCGCCCTGAGCGGGCAAGGGATTGCGCACCTGGAGAATCTGCCTGTTGCGTGTCACAACATACGCCAGAGCCTCCGCGTTGAGATTTCCCTGCGTGCCATTGCCTGTGCGATAGCAGACCAGGCTCGGAATATCGCTGGTCTGCCAGGCTGTCTGCGCATCGAAGCGCAACGAGGCATAGCCGCTATTCTCCGCGTCAACAGTATAGACACGAGGTTGTGAAAAGCTATTGATCAGTTCCCGGCGCAGGGTCCACCGGGTCAGGGCAGAGAGCGAGAGCGTATTTTCCGCCGTCAGGTTGAGCAGCAGGCGGAGATCACGCGCATCGTCGTGAATTTCCCAACGGCTCCCATCAGCGGGAAGGAGTTCGGCCCGGTCAGAGAGACGAATGCCGCGCGCGTAGAAGATTTGCCTGAGCGTAGTGGAAATCTGCGGATTGCCGAGTTCAGCTACCAGTTCCGGGGTCAGAGCGATCTCGCCGGCATCCTGCCGCTCAAACAGCATCAGCGCCGGCATGGCCTCGCGTGGGCGCTGAGAGAGCGCCAGGCTGGCCGGTCTGGCCAGGGTAACCTCGTCTTCGGGTACAGCATAGGTCAGCGCGGGATAGCTCAACCGGGGGTGATAGCGCGTTCCAGCGTCTGGAGGCTCAAGCTGTTCATAGGCGATGGTGCGACCATGATCGGCCAGCAGCATGTTGCCCCGGGCAACCGTGATGCCTGTCAGATAGTGGCCGTGTCTGTGGATGGCCAGGGTCAGGTCAAAGGGAAGCGCGTCCTCAACTGCCCACTCGACAAAGACCACGGGTGCAGTGCCCTGTTTGCCCCTGGTAACTCTGCTCAGGCGCACAACATGTCGATGCGTCGGATCGGCATCCAGGGGATCACCCGTAGCAGAGCCTTTGACTTCTTCAAAGAGAAGCGCCTGCCCGGCTGCGAGAGGCACCCCCGGTTCAGAGAGCAGAGCACTGGTGCAGCCAGCGGCCAGGGTGGCATCCTGGTTATCCGCGAGAAAAAAGGCGATCTCGTTGTGTTCCTCGTACAGCTCGCCCTGCTGCATGGTTTCAAAAACCGGCATCTGGCGCCGCAAGGCATCCTCGTAAACCGGCGAATCCGCAGCTATACACACAGCCTGAGTGTACAGCCGTGGCAGCAGTTGCGTTCCCCGAGGAAGCGTCGTTGTGCCGCTGACGCGCATATGGACCCAGACGCGGGCATTGCAGCCCTCGTGTAACACGTAGTCCAGCAGGCGCGTATGACGCTTGATCGAAGCT
>DASZXF010000203.1:0-2350 GCA_035546055.1 Ktedonobacteraceae bacterium | reverse complement strand
GCATGACCTCAAAAGCGCTCGATCCGCGCACGACGGAAGATCTGCCTCGTCCGCGCCGCAGACGCGCGCCGTGGCTGGCTCTGGGATTGGGCATGCTGCTGACGCTCTGTCTGGCGGTTGGCTTCAATGCCTTTAGCTCCTTGTGGCAGCTTCACCAGGAAGAAGCCACCTATGGGATGCCGCGCACCTACCAGGCCGATGCCGTGGTTGGACACCAGGACAGCACAAACAAGCCCTCGCACTTTATCTTCCTTAATATGAACAGCCATGTCGTCATCATCGAATTTCCCGGCGGAGATGCCGCCCATGCCATTATCTATACCGGCCCGACGCTTTTCGGCAGTGGCGGCGACCTGATCCCCGTGACAGGTGAGTTCCGCGATGTCAATAAAGATGGCCGGCCCGATTTAATTGTCCACGTTCAAGATCAAACTATCGTCTTTATCAACGATGGCAGCAAATTCCGTCCACTCCAACCCGGCGAACATGTCACCCTTTAAGCGAAAACGCTTCTCAATTGTCTATCTTGATCGTTCTTATCCGACTTTTTGCCTGTTACTTATAAGTTGTGGAGCGCCTGGTGCTCCACAACCTTTTATCAGTCGTCCCGAATATTTCCGAGGCGGCACACTGCCTGTTGCGTCCCGCCCCTCTCTTTTGCTCCTGTTGGGAACGTCACCGGAAGCTGGACCTGCGACGGAACCCTACCAGGAAGTCTACAATTGTAAAGAGATAAGGTGCATACGTGAGAGAAAAATGGACAAAAAAAGAGCGCCCTTGCGGAACGCTCTCCCAGGTAACACTTTGTTCGTTCTTAGCTGCTCGCTTACTGCACTTCCACGTAACATCCACCCCGGTGTAAGCTCACAGGTTTCCCCCCGAACCATTTTCACTCTTGTCACGAGAAAAATATAACATATCCTCCTAAAAAAGAGATGAATACAGCGCCCCTCTACATGAATGAACTGTCATTTAATGAGCACACACAAGAAGTAAGTTGATGACAATTTGTTCAGGTACAAAAAAACTGGTGGGCTTCTCGCCGCAAGGGGAACATGGTATGATGCAAAAGATCATTCCGGTGGAAGGGAAACCAGAGAGTATGCTGCATTCATTACTGGCCGAGGCTGTTGAGTCTCGTCCCGGCGAACATGTGCTGATTATCAATTCGGCCTCCGATCCCTGCGTGCCTCACCTGGCGCGGCGGGCTGGCGTTGGCGAACTGGTGCTGGCTGAAGATAGTATCGCGGCCCGAACACAGGCCGAAGCTGCCCTGAGCGAGCCGAGCAAAGATGGTCTGCGTCTGCGGCATGTCGCCTTTCATGAGTATACAAAAAAAGAGGCGCCTGCGCAGATGGATAGCGCGGTGATGAATATTCTGTATCAGCCAAATAACGCGTGGATGCTGTACGGCGTTCAGCTGGCGGCCTTCGCCTTGAAACGGGGCGGGCGGCTCTACATTGAAGGGGCGAAGGATCGCGGCATTCTCTCGCTGGGCAAACGCGTGCAGGAGATTTTTGGCAATCTGGAGACCATGGCGATCTCTAAAGGTCAGCGGGTCATCTGCGCGGTCAAGCAGAAGGAGCCGACGAGCGCTATCGCGGCCCCGGACCTGGCGGCTTTCGCGGGCGGCAAAATGGACGAGGGTACGGCTCTGCTGCTGGAGGCGCTGGATGTGCATGTGACCGATAACGCGCTGGATCTGGGCTGCGGCAGCGGCTTTATCGGCGCCTTCCTGGCCGAGCGGGCTAACAAGGGTCAGGTAACGCTGGTGGATACCAGTCTGACCAGCGTGGAGGCGGCGCGGCGTCTGCTGGAGGAGCGCGGCCTGAGCAATGCGCGCGTGCTGGCCAGCGATGGCACGCAGGTTGTGCGCGATCAGCGCTTTACCCTGGTCGCCACCAATCCCCCTTTTCACCTGGGCGGCCTCCAGACCACAGCCGTGGCCGAGCGCTTTATCCGCGAAGCAGCTCAGGTGCTACTGCCACGCGGACGCTTCTATCTCGTCGCCAATCGCTTCCTGAGATATGAGCCGGTCTGCCGCGCCTGCTTTGGCGAGGTTCGCGAGGTCGCTGGCAATTCGCGCTTCAAAGTCCTGCGCGCCAGCGGTCGTCCACAACCCGTTCAGGACTACGACGGCGAAGAAATTTTGGAGCAGTATGAATAAATAATCCCTGCTATTTATGCCGCGCCTCATCAAAATTGGAAACGCCATGCACCTGCTGGCGCACCACTCCTGATGAGGCTTCTTGCGGCCTCAGAAGATACCGTTGGCGCATCCTTCTTCTCGCATCCTCAGCGCCTGCGGCGCTTCGCAAGGCTTGGAGGTGGTGGGGGGGGGGGGGGGGGG
>DASZXF010000202.1:0-11542 GCA_035546055.1 Ktedonobacteraceae bacterium | reverse complement strand
ATAAAGGTCGAAGCCTGGAGCTTGATCTGCGCAGGGAGGATATCGCCGGGCTGGATAGTGTGAAAGACAAACAACTGGTCTCCCGCCCAGGTGATAGTTGGTGCGCATTTCAGACTGTCATGCAACTGGCTGCTATCCGTTGCATCCATTTGAACCTGAAGATTGTATGTCGTGCGCAGAGCGGATTGATGGGCACTTTGCATAATCCAGCGCGTGGTGAGCCACTGGTTGTTAAGCGCCTGAGCATGAGCAGAGAGCAACTGCACCGGTTGCTGGAACGCATACGGTCCAGGCTTCGGCTCGGGTCTGGCGCTCAGCACGTAGATCTCGTAAGGATCTGTCCCAAGAAAGGGAGAGGTAGCTACCAGGGTAGCATCCGCGTACTGTTGAAAGAATGTCCTGGCCAGGCTGTTGCCCGCGTTAGTGAGAAAAAGCACCGGCCCGGCATCTGGCGCCGGGAGAATAAAGCAGGATTTCGAGGAGAAAAAGTCTACCGGCGTCTATATCTGCCTGGAGAGGTAATACATGGACTCCATTTTGATATATGTTGGATAAGCAGAGAGATAGATCCGGCTGATATGCCGCTGCCGGGCTATCTGATCGGCCTTCTGGAGTGCGTTCATCTGATCAGAAATGTCGCTAAAAGATGCATTCTGAAAATGTCCGGCATTGATATCGATGATGGTGCCGCCGAGACCGATCAACTGTGCCAGGATGAGCAGGGCAGTGCAGACGAGCAGACTGGAGCGAACAATACGTTCCCATGAGGGGCGTAGCCTCCGCACCAGAACCGCGCTTTGTTCAGAGCAGAGCGCTAGCAGGATGAACTGTCCTGGCAGGAAAAAGGTGAAATAATGGGTAAACAGGGCAATTGAATGGCGGGTTAAGAGAAGTAAGGGCGCGATTTGCCAGAGAAGCAGGAGCGCCAGACCTTGTTTATCAGGACGAGCTTGCAGCGTGCTCCACCAGCGCACAAAGAGATTTTTCTTGTTCGCACTCTGACTGGTTGTACGAATAGCAAACAGGCGCAGACCGGCGGCGGCCATGCCTATCAGCAGAAGCAGAACTGGCAACGCTCTGGCCCATGTGAGCAGCGTCAACAGGTGGCCATACCGCAGAATGGACTGGCCGTCAGGAATCAACAGATGAACATCTCGCATGCGCGTGATGTAGTCCTGGTAGGGATTTCTCAAGATCGGGAAGAGATAGAACAGGTAAACGTGTAACGCTTTGCTATCGATGCGCGCTTGTTCGCTGGCTGTGCTGAAAAGTACCCTGAAGTCATAGAAATTATTATGAAATTCCCAGATGGCGTATGGAGTGAAGATGATCAGCAGCGCTATAGCTCCCAACAGGAGATCGCGCCAGCGAATCGTTTTATACGCGAAAAGCACGGCGGCACCTATGGGAATGAGCAAATAGAGCGAACTGGGATGCAACTGGTAGAGGATGCCCATGAGCAAAGCTGCCCAGGTAAACCATCCTTTACGGCGCTCAACCACGCCGCGAAAGAGCACAATGAACAGCAGTATGACAAAAAAAGGGAGCAGGTTGGGATTCCAGATATGACGGCTAAAGGTCCATGCTCCTACTGACGCGGTGTAGAGCAGAGATGCCAGCGTGGCAGTTAATCTTCCGTAATAACGGCGCACAAAGAAGTAGGTCAGCACTACTGAGCCAACATTCAGGAGGGCAACCAGCATTTCACCGCCAAGAGGGTTGGCGCTCAGCGAAGCTGGCAGCATAAAGAGATAGACCTCGAAAGGCAGATGCGCGGTTCCAATGGAAGCTTTGGTACTGGCCAGTGGCAGCCATCCGGTAGTCACGGCATCGCGCGCCAGGCTGAAAATATCCGCTTCATCTATGTTAAATATAGCTTTATCAATGATTATGAAATGAAGAAAGGCGCTGAGCAACAGAATGAAATACGCTTCCCAGGTGCGAGACATATGCCTGGAGAAGGTCATAAATAAGCGTGCGTGAACTGATTGATTCGAAGGTGCATCCTGCCTCTGAACGCCAGGGCTGATATGGATCATCTTTCTTGCGTGACCTCAACTTTCCTCTTTTTATACAATGTGTACCTGAGCATAAGCGGATTGGCGGTGCTGATAAGGTGGACAGGTCATATGGTAATTGCTGTAGTATGTATACCTACGCTTGCTTGCTGATAAAGATCTCTCCATATGCCGAAAGTACCGTTTCGTCTGATCATAGGTGTGTAAATTGAATCTTCTTTATGGGTTACTCTTCATTTTAGTGACTCGTTGTTTTTAACAGACAGGACTCTAAAAATTTGGAAAGATTGCCAGAGATGATAAAACAGAAACTCCAATCAGCCTGGCCCGTACTCTTGGTTTTTTGCCTGGCGTTGCTTGTGCGCGTGGTCTATAACTTTACAGTTGCATATCCCTATACTCCACATAACGACTCGGCGGCTTACCAGGCGCTCGCTTTTCATTTGCTTGATGAGCATGTCTATGCCATTCAACCCTATTTCTCAAACGTGTCTCGTGCTCCTTTCTGGCCGCTCATCATTGCCGCTCTATCTCTGATTTTTGGGCGAGAGAATATCGTTGACCGCCTCTTCCTATCGCTGATAGATGCCGGTACCTGTGTGCTGATTTATCTTTTTGCGCGGACGCTGTTTCAGCGCTGGCCCGCGCTGCTAGCTGCTTTGTTTGCCTGTATTTATACAGCTATGTATATCTATACAGGGTGGATGTATACGGAGACGCTTTTCACCTTTCTGCTGATGGCTGTGTGCTTTTGTGTCCTGCTCATTCAGCGCCATGAGAAGAGGCGCTGGTGGCTGGTGATTTTGTGTGGTGTCCTTCTGGCTTTGCTTTCTCTCACTCGTCCGAATGGGGTGTTGATGATCGGGCTGGTTATACTCTCTTTTCCCGTACTTTTCTGGCGCAAGATGGCCTGGAGGAGGATGGCTGGCTATGCGGGGGTGATGGTCCTGGTATCCTGTCTGTTGATTGTTCCCTGGACAATACGGAATTATCTGGCTGCCGGCCATTTTGTGTTGATAGCTACCGGTGATGGCACAGTCTTGCTGGGTTCTTACAATGATCAGAGTATTGCCAATCAGGGCCACTGGTTGAATCCAGCCAGCGTGTATCCGCAACAATATGTGCGCGATATTCCGAACTGCAATGCTGCCTGTGGGTACGCGGATGAGGAGAGGCGGAAGGCTGCGGCTCTCGCATGGATTGAGGCTCATCCTCGCTCTTTACCCCGTTTAATGGTTTTGCATCTGCAGAATTTCTTTAAGCCGTATTCTGGTGAAGCGGATTTGCCCCTGTCTCGTTTTCCGTACCAGAAAGGCGCTCATTTTGTGCTCAATATGAGCCAGACTCTCCCTTCTTTTGTTTTTGCTCTGGCTGCGCTGGGTTTCCTCACAACGCTCAGGAAGCACTGGCGCGAACTGTTCTTTGTCTACCTTGCGATTCTGGCTACGGTAGGTGAGGCGCTGGTGTACTACGGTTCCCCTCGCTTTCGTGCTCCCATCGAACCGCTGCTTCTGTTGCTCTCTGCCGGGGCGATCTGGTGGTTGACCCAGGACGCCCCTGGCACGCTGCGTCATTTTCTCCAGCAGCGCTTTGCTCCCCGGCAGGTATCCCGGTCTGCTGATGTTGATCAGAGCCTTTCATAGAGCTCAGCGCACAACTGTGTCGCTGGTGACTATGCGCAGCCCCTGCTGTTTCAGGTGATGTAATTCCTGATTGGCGAGGGCGTCGAAATCTACTTCCGGGTGCTGGACGGAACTGGTGCAGTCGTCAAGAAGATGCAGACGCGCGATCAGTTCCGGCTGCTGACTGAGATGGGCGACGAGCTGGCGCGTGGTTTCGAGCACACAATGCGACCTGGCCTCGCCGGCCAGGTAAACGCGATCATGCCGGGTCACGGCGTCGAGCAGCGCAAGCTGCGAACTGCTCGCGGGATCGAGAGGATCGTGTACCTCGGCGCCGAAGATGCCGTAAAACTCGGTACGCGGAGTGAGTCCTTTGGTGAGATACACAGGTCGCGTGGCCCGCGCGGCACTGTGCCAGGCGATGGCCTCGCTGAGCGGCGCAACCAGCATATGTCCCAGCGTTCCCTGCATGGTATGATGCGGCCAGATCATCAGGTCTTTCCTGGCCTGCTCCGCCAGTTTATTGACATAATATATCGACCATTCAGGCTCGAAGATGGGCAGCCAGCGTCCGCTATTGACATCGGCTGCGCTGATGGGGGTGAACGGCTGAGGATGTTCGTCTGTCTGGGGCGCGTGCCACCAGTCGCTAAAAAAGATCTGATTAGGGAGATGCGTATCCAGCGAAGCATAGACGGAAGTGATATGATCTGCATTGGCGTAGAACCAGCGCAGGAAACGTGCGATGTCTTCCTGCGCGCCGGGTACAGAAAGGGCGCCGGCAGGGTCGACAAAATCATGCTGATAATCGACCAGCACAACTGCCACTCGCTCGCTATCCTGCCCGGCTGGGGGCAGGCCCGCTTCTCTGCCCGCTTCGGTGAAGGTCTGGATGCGCGCGGAATATGCTCCTCTGAATGCGTCGCGTTCGTCTACCAGGGACGGCGCCCCGCTCAAATTGGCCATAGTGGAAACTCCTTTCACTCCCCTGGCTGGCAATGAATTACATAGTGTTAAACATACACTTATTATGAGCTATCATGGCAGCTTGCGTCAAGGGGCAGCGTCTAGCATGCAGCGCTGCAGGCGTGAGCAGTTATCGGACGAGTTATTTGCAAGCGTCATAGCGTAAGGTGAGAAGTATACTTGAGCGAATCAAGCATACTTCTCATCTCACCTTATGACGTGGTGTTAAATCCGCTGTTGTGCGGATGCTGCAATTCAGGCGACATGGACAGGGGTTGATCGACCTGAGCATGGAGCGGAACATTCTCGCCGAGGTCGGCGGGTCTGGTTCTGGGCATGGTGGGCATACCAGCCAGGATGGAGGGTGATTCGTACTGGTCGCCTTCGATAGGTTGGTTGAACAGCGCCTCAAAGACCGGTCCTTCCAGAGTTTCCTCTTTGATCAGGCGCTCGCTGATCATAATCAGGCGAGCTTTGTTCTGTTGAAGCACGTTGTATGCTTTGTCGAAGCCCTCCTGAATGATACTGCGCACTTCTTCGTCGATCTCGCGGGCGGTTTGCTCGCTGTAGTTGCGCTGTTCGTTCAGGTCGCGCCCCAGGAAGACCAGTTCTTCTTTTCTGCCCAGAGCCATTGGACCGATCCGACTGCTCATGCCGTATTCGGTGACCATTGAGCGGGCGATTTTGGTCACGCGCTCGATGTCGTTGGAGGCGCCGGTGGTGACTTCACCGAAGATAATCAGTTCGGCCACGTGCCCGCCCAGGGCGTAGGCCAGCGTGTCCTCGAATTGCGGTTTGCTCCACAGATAGCGGTCCTCGGTGGGCAGCAGCATGGTGAAGCCGCCAGCCTGCCCGCGAGCGACGATAGAGACTTTATGCACAGGGTCGGTATTTGGCAACATGCGCGCCACCAGGGCGTGTCCGACCTCGTGGTAAGCGGTGATGGCTTTCTCGCGTTCGCTGATAATCCGGCTTTTGCGCGCTGGTCCGGCGACGACGCGATCAATGGCCTCTTCCAGTTCGCTCATGCCAATGGTGCGCTTGTTGCGGCGAGCGGCCAGAATGGCTGATTCGTTCAGCAAGTTGGAAAGGTCAGCGCCGGAGAAGCCTGGCGTTTGTTTGGCCAGGGTTTCCAGGGTGACATTGGACTCCAGGGGCTTGCCTTTTGAGTGAACCTGGAGAATAGAGACGCGTCCACGGATGTCGGGGCGATCCAGCACGACCTGGCGATCAAAGCGGCCTGGACGCAGGAGGGCCGGATCGAGTACGTCGGGTCTGTTTGTGGCGGCGATGACGATAACGTTGGTGTTGGTATCAAAGCCATCCATTTCCACCAGAATTTGATTCAGCGTCTGCTCGCGCTCGTCATGCGAACCGCCCAGGCCGGCGCCGCGCTGGCGTCCTACGGCGTCGATTTCGTCGACGAAGACGATGCATGGACTGTTGCGTTTGGCCTGCTCAAAGAGATCGCGTACACGGCTGGCACCCACACCTACGAACATTTCCACAAACTCGGAGCCGCTGATACTGAAGAACGGTACCCCGGCTTCGCCGGCTACCGCGCGCGAGATGAGCGTCTTGCCTGTGCCTGGAGGACCGACCAGCAGCAGACCCTTGGGAATGCGCGCACCCAACGCGGAAAACTTATCAGGGAATTTCAAAAACTCGACGATTTCCTGGAGTTCCTGTTTGGCTTCCTCAACGCCGGCAACGTCCGTAAAGGTGACGGTTGGCTTGTTACCCATGAACATGCGTGCCCGGCTTTTCCCAAAAGAGATGGCCTGGTTATTGCTGCCCTGGGTCTGGCGGATCATAAAGATGAGCAAGCCCGCGATTAGCAGGAAGGGGAGCAGGGCGACCAGGATATTGATCCATGTGCCGGCTGAACTGGGCTGGTCATATTGCAGTACCAGGTTGCGACCGGTATAGTCAATTTTATTGTCTCTCAGGACCGTAGTGACATCAAAACTATCGGTAATGGTCGCGACTTCTTTGGTCGGGCTATTACCCCGTGTCAGGGTTAATGTATTACTGGCGACCTCCAGATTATCTTTCTGGCCGCGCTGAATGTCGGATTGTATATCGGCAAGTAGCCTGGAGACGGTTACTTGCTGGGTATTGGATGGCGTGCGGAGGAAAAGCACAATGATCAGGCCAAGCGCCAGGATCACTACCAGCCAGACCAGGCTGGTGCGCAGCCGTTTCCCACTACTGAACATAGTTTGTCCTATCTGCTAGAAACACCGTCCATACTTATCTCCGTCGGGGAGAATAAGCCCTACAATAGCTTGCTCTTGGTTTTCTGGCTCATTATAACATACCTTTCGATACATCTTGTATCAGATGATCTGGTCTGCCGAGCACCAGACCCCAGACCTGGCGGACCCCGGCGGCGTAAAGTGGCGCGGCACATGCCTCCAGGGTCGCGCCGGTTGTGGACACGTCGTCGATCAGCAGGAGCGTGTGATAGCCTGGCAGGCGGGACGACGCGTCTGGCATGAGCTCGAACGCCCCGGCGACATTGCGCAGGCGTTCGCGAAAGGTCAGGTCAACCTGTGGTGGGGTTATGCGCTGGCGACGTATCAGATTTTCCAGGTATGGTACCTTCAGGTGAGTGGCACAGACGCTGGCGAGCAGGGCCGCCTGATTATAGCCGCGTTGCTGCTCGCGCAGGCGATGAAGAGGGAGGGCCAGAATGCCGTCCGCGCGCAGGCCGTAATGCTGAAAGGCTGTGGCCAGCAGCAGCCCCAGCGGTTCTGCCAGGCGTTGCTGACCGTCGTATTTGAGCGCATGAATGGCCTGGCGCAGCGCCCCCTGATACAGGTTGACGTAGCGCAGACCGTGGAGCGCGATGCGATGGTAGCGGCAAGCAAGGCAATCAGTCCCCTGAACAGGGAGAGGTGTCCCGCAATGCGTACACAGCGGAGGCGTGAGCGGCTGCATACTTTGCCAGCAGGATGAGCAGAGCAGACTCCCACCACGCCGGCAACCCGCGCAACGCGGCGGAAATAGCAGATCCAGGCCTCGCTGACAAAGCGCATCCCAGCGCCGCAGAAAGACGGTTCGCATGATTTTCACCCTTTCATCACTATCCACAAAATGCCTGTCATCTAACAATTAATGCGAGGTGCGAGGTGGTGTGAACGAGGTCCAGGGGCAGCGCCTCTGGCGGGCATTGGGGTGTTCCCAAATTCTCCCCTTATCAGTCCTTTCACATGTTTGCGCGGCGAAACGCGCCTTTGCCGCTCTGGAAACATTCAGATGACTGATATAATGCTTTATTGGACTGGACTATGTAATATTTTGAGCGTATAGAGATGATGCAGGTGAGGTGAATAGGTAATCTCTACTCGCTGGCCGCGCTGTAGTCCTTCGTGCAACTCCGGGTACACGCTGAAAATCAGTAGATGCGGGGTGAGCCCCCGGGCGTTTTCCAGTTGTAACGCGACTCCGTGCCAGTTCTGGGTAGCTCGCGGCACCAGTCCTGGACCTCTGGCGGTGGTCTGGCGCGCGAGGCGACGCGCGACCACGCGCGCGGTACGCCGGCAGGGCTGGCCTATGCGCAGATCGCGCCATCCCCAGAAAAAGAGTAGCGAGGGATAGGAGAGCAGGACCAGGCCGAAGAAGAGAAGCGCGCCGCTTTGCCAGATAGTGCCAGCCGAACCGGTATCAGGCAGCGAGTAGCGCTGTCCCCGGCTCTCCAGCGCGTAGGGTATGCGCTGATGCGGCGCGTAGTCGACGCTGACCACGCTGCCGTTGCCGAGTTCTGCGGCGGTAGACGACGAGACGACCAGGGTAATGTTCCCCGGAAAACCAGCCTGGTCCAGGCGTATGATGAGTTGCGAGGAGCCAAGTACGTTTGTGCTGTGTCCCGTCACCACGCCGGGGACGCGCACCGGCGCGCTGGAATTGTCGAGGAGCACCGCGATCAGCGTGGTCAGACCATTGACCAGGAGAAAGACGGCCAGCAGACTGAGCAAGCCACCGAAGATAAAAGCGCGCAGCGGCTTGAGGCCCGGTCTCCAGCTCCACCAGGAGACGGCCTCGCTTTCTATGAGCGACACAGATCCAGTTGTGTTCTCTTCTGCCATGCTGGTTCCTCTAACTCCGTTGTGGGGAGGTTGCTCGCCTAACTGTTTATGGTTCCAGGGCGAACATCACATTAGCTACACTGGCCAGGGCGGCGGTTTCGGCGCGCAGGATACGCTGACCCAGGGTGACGATCTGGACGCCATGCTGGCGGGCCAGCGCGGTCTCTTCGGGCGTCAATCCTCCTTCCGGGCCGATGAAAAGCAGGATGGTCTGGGGAATGACCACGCCGGCAACCCGCATGCGCACGCCGGCCAGCACATCGCGTAACGAGTGACCTTCGGCCTCTTCCCAGGGCATAATGGCCAGAGAGCCGGTGGGAATCTCCTCCAGGGCTTGCTTGAGCGTGCGGATAGGTAGTAGCGCCGGCTGCATGGTGCGTCCACATTGCTCGGTTGCTTCCTGGATAATGCGCTGCCAGCGCTGATTTTTCGCGGCTCCGGCATCTTTGAGTCCGCCCATGGAGCGCTGGCAGAGAATTGGAGCGAAGACCGCCACGCCCAGTTCAGTCCCTTTTTCGAGAATCCATTCAAAACGCGCCGATTTCAGCAAGCCCTGGCAGAGCACAATACGGATGGGCGAGGGAGCCTTGCCCGGATGGCGCTGAAGCAACTGCACAATGACCCCGGCGCGGCTACTGCTCTCGACGGTGGCCAGAATTTCATTGCCCTGGTTGTCGAGCAGAATCAGGTTCTCGCCCAGGTTCAGGCGCAGCACATCGCGTACCTGGTGGGCCAGTTCTTTCGGCAGGGCCAGGCCAACTCCAATCTCTTTGACCAGTTCTGGCGCGATAAAGAAACGATGCATTGGCTTTTCCTTCGCACTATATGGTGTGCATAATGGCGTTTATCTGGTCATAATCAGTGTTACCCAGTCGTCAATCATGACGCGTTCAACCAGGCGCAGACCCGCGTCGAGTAGGGGCTGCTCGGCCTCATGGCGGCGTTCTTCAATAATGCCGCTGGCGATCAGCAGTCCGCCGGGGGCCATGACCTGGGCGAGTTGAGGCGCGATGCCGCCAATCACGCGCGCGATGATGTTGGCCAGCACCAGGTCGTATTGCCCGGCCCGGTGCTGCGCTTCTGCTTCGTCCAGCGTGCCCAGGACGACTTCTATGCGTTCGCTGAGCTGGTTCACGGCGGCGTTGGCGGTCGCGCTTTCGACGGCCACGCTGCTGTTGTCGATGCAATAGACGCTCCGCGCGCCGAGTTTGGCCGCCGCCAGCGCCAGAATGCCTGAGCCGGTGCCCACATCGATGACGCGCATGCCTTCACGCGTGCGCTGTTCGACCTGTTCCAGGCACATGCGCGTGGTCGGATGCAGACCGGTGCCAAAGGCCATGCCGGGATCGAGTTCCAGCACAACCTCGTCGCCCCGGGGTGTATAATCGCGCCACGAGGGGCGAATCACCAGGCGCTGCCCGATGTGCGAGACGTGATAATATTCTTTCCAGGCGTTGGCCCAATCCTCTTCATTGACGGTCTTCGTGGTCAGTTCACCGAGGAATTGCGGTCCCAGACTTGAGAGGTGCCAGAGCCCCTCGGCGATCCGCTGCCGCGCTTCTTCCTCTTTGCCATCGATGGGGAGATAGGCGTGAACTATCACTGGCTGCTGCGTGAGCACGCGATACTCCTGCCCCTCGTCAATCAGCTCAATTGGCTCCTCAATGGCCACCCCTCCAGGCGTGTAACTGCTCAGCAACTCGCTCACCGATTCCACTGCCTCCGGGTGGGTCTGTACCGTTAATTCTAACCAGCGCATGTGCTCCGCTTCTTTCTGATCTATCTCTGTATTCTGTGTGGATGTGCGTCAAAAGAGCTTTCATGCATGGAGGTTTCCAGTCAAGAAACGCCATGATGACGACTCTGCGGAAAAGAGCAGAAACGCTCTTTTTCCCTCGATCTTGCCGCTACGAGAATAGCAGAGGCGCTGCCAAAAGACAAGAGCAGGCAGGACGGTCTCTGACTCAAAAAACCGCTGGTTCCATATATTCTCCGAAGACCTGGCGGAAGACCCCCATGATTTCGCCCAGGGTGGCGTATGCCTTGACGGCCTCGATCAGCGCGGGCATGGTGTTCTCCTTGCCCTCGGCCACTCGTCGCAGATTGTCCAGCTCGCGGCGGACTGCCGCCTGGTCGCGTTCGCGGCGCACGCGCGCCAGGCGCGCCAGGTGTGCTCGCTCGCCCTCGCGGTCGATATAGAGCGTCGGCACCTGAACATGTTCATCGAGCAGATAATCATTCACTCCCACGATAGTGCGTTTGTGAGTGTCGATCTCCTGCTGATAGCGGTATGCCGACTCGGCTATTTCGCGCTGGAAGAAGCCATTTTGAATGCAGGCCAGTACTCCGCCCAGCGCCTCAATGCGCTGAATCAGCTCCAGAGCGGCCTGCTCGGTGCGCTCGGTCAGACTTTCTAGAAAGTACGATCCCCCCAGCGGATCGATGGTGTTGGTGACGCCGCTTTCCGAGGCGATGATTTGCTGAGTGCGCAGAGCGACCAGGGCGGCTTTTTCCGTTGGCAGGGCCAGCGCTTCGTCCAGCGCGTTGGTGTGCAGCGAGTTGGTGCCGCCGAGCACCGCCGCCAGCGCCTCGACGGCGGTGCGGACGATGTTGTTGTCGGGCTGCTGCGCGGTGAGCGACACACCCGCGGTCTGCGTGTGGAACCGCAGCCACTGTGCCCGGTCGGTCCTGGCGCCGTACACGTCGCGCATCCACCGCGCCCAGATGCGCCGGGCGGCCCGGAATTTGGCGATCTCCTCGAAGAAGTCGACGTGCGCGTCGAAGAAGAACGACAACCCCGGTGCGAACGTGTTGACGTCGAGCCCCCGGGACTGCCCCAACTCGA
>DASZXF010000201.1:0-8001 GCA_035546055.1 Ktedonobacteraceae bacterium | reverse complement strand
GCCATCGAAGGCCAGGACACCTTCCTGGTCGGAACGGCTGAAGTCTCGATCACCGGCATGTACAAGGACGAGATTTTTAAAGCGGAAGAACTGCCTCTGACCTTTGTCGGGTACTGTCCCTGCTTCCGCCAGGAGGCGGGCACCTATGGCAAGGACGCGCGCGGCGTCTTCCGCGTGCATCAGTTCAACAAAGTCGAGCAGTACATCATCTGTGAGGCCAGTCACGAGGTCTCGGTTCACTGGCATGAGCAATTGCTGGCGAACTCGGAAGAACTCGTTCAGGCGCTTGAACTGCCGTACCGCGTGCTGGCCGTCTGCACAGGCGACATGGGGGATGGCAAAGTCGCCATGTACGACATCGAATGCTGGCTGCCCAGCGAGGGACGCTATCGCGAAACGCACTCGTGCTCGTACTTCCACGACTGGCAGGCCCGGCGTGTCAACATGCGCTACCGCGATGCCGAGGGAAAGCTACGCTTCGTCCACACCCTCAATAACACCGCCATCGCCTCGCCGCGCATCCTGCTGCCTCTGCTGGAGACGCACCAGCAGGCCGATGGTAGCGTGCGCATCCCCGCCGCCCTGCGCCCCTACATGGGAGGCCAGGAATTCATCGGCGCCAAAGCGGCGGTCAAAGTCGAAGGATAAATAAAGTCGGCCAGGAAAGCCATGGTCTTGTAGTTGTTGCTGGAAAACAGCGACCACAAGACCATGTTTGTCCGCCTCAAGTTATAAAGCTCATGCAGAGCGGTTGAAGTTACAACAGTCGCGATTCTATGTGGTGCGGTATGCTGCTCGATTTGTTGCGGTCGCAGCGAAGATCGGACCATTCAATAAGGTCTCTCCTCAAGCGTGGATTCTCGCGGACTAAGCGGGCGGAGCCAGAGCGAAATATGGGCAGGATGCATCGTCTCCTCTATTACATTGATTAGCTGTTGCTCCAATTGAGCAAGCTCTACCTCATTATGCAGCGTTGTGCTAAAGCTGGCAAGGGTACGTTCCGCGTTATACTTATAACGATAGAAGCGCCGGTCTATCATGGTTTGAATGCTGCGGCGTAGGGGGAGGAAGAGAGCCGCGATAGCCAGGGTAGAGGCAACCAGCACAACGGTATTGTCCAGGCCGAGGACGCCAGCCAGGAGCGCCTGTCCACCAAAAATCAGACCAATGTAAAGGCCGAGGAGAATCGCGGTCAGCAGGCCGTATACCAGTGTCCGATTAATCAGGGTATCGATATCCCAGAGGCGATAGCGCAAAAGAGCGATGCCTATGCTGAGAGGGATCGGGCTATAGCTCAACGCCAGGCTCAGTGGCTCGCCAAGTTGAGCCAGCGAATCAGGTTGATTTAGCGCTGGGAAAAGCTCGCTCGCAACTGTACCTAGCAGCGAAAGGAGCAAGGTGCTGGCGAAGCCAAAGGCCAGCCATTTGATTTGCTGGCGTTGAAGAGGGGTAGCAACCGCAAAATAACGGTAGATCTGTGTCCCGGCGGTACTGCCATAGACCAGCAGAGTGAGCAGAAATTGCAGTGCAACTGGCCAGTGAGGTACATCATATGGGTAGGGGACAAAGGCATAGGCGCCAAACTGAATAACGAAGAGAAACACCAGCAGCCAGGCCCAGCGGGGGATGAAGCGCCCATCAGGAAACAAGCAGAAGAACAGGCCGAGAGCAGGCCATTGAAAAAGCAAGACCAGGGTGCCAAATAGCTCGACAGGTACGGGGACAGTCACCAGGGCATTAATATGAACTTCGGAAAGGCCAAAGCAGCCGAAGGTAATCAGGAGAAGAGAAACAAACAGCCCCATGCGATCTCTTGATCTGTGCCAGAAGATCAGAGCGCCAACGAGCAGAAAAGCCAGCGTAATCACACTATCCAGCGCCAGCGTATAGATGGCGTAGGCATTCAGGGTCAGGTGGAAACGCGCGAGCGCCGCTATTTGCGAGGGAACAAGCTGATATTGTCCACAGATAACACGTGTCGGGTCGTGGCAAAGAGTAAACTGCTGAAGTATAAAGGCGGGATAGCTATATATCAGCACTCCCAGGTCGAACACGGCAACCAGTACCCAGAGAGCCTGCCAGATCACCAGGGTTTTTCTGCGCAGAGATGTTTTACTCGTGCTCGTTTGTCTGTTTGAATACATAGTGGGACCGCTCATGGAAATGGAAACCTCCCTCTCTGCATGTCCATCTGAACCCCATTGTACAGTATTTTCGTCTCGAAAGCGTTACGAACAAACCCTGATACTGCTTTGCCAGAAGCAAAAAAAACCGGCCCTGGTGCGTTTGTCGCGACAAAAGCACCAGGGCCGGGCTGGCGATGCCAATCTATGAAGGGTCAGCCAGACCTTGCTTTACCTCGTCAGCGTTCTGCGCTGTGCTGACCAGCACCAGCAATTCACGCAGCCTGGCCAGGTCATCCAGCGATTCCACCCGACTGTGAACAAAAGGCAGGAGGTCTGGAAAACGCGCCTGAGTTACCACTTCAATATTTTGTTGCGCCTCCTTCACCTGCCCCTGCTGGAGTCCCTGCTGGAGTCCCTGCTGGAGTCCTTCTTCAAGCCCCTGCGCGAGGCCTTTTTCGGCCCCCAGGCTGAGGATATCCTGGTAGACCTTGGTGTTTTCCCACAAAAATTCCTGCATCATCAAAAACCTCCTTTGAAGCCATTGTACATCATCATCTTTTGTAAAAACCATATCCGCGTAGAATTTTGTGAGCAGAATCAGATTGCCTCTGCCTCTGCTTTGCAGATAGGTCAGCACCTCATCGACAACCTCGCGGCTGGCTCCATCTTTACAGAGCACCATCCACGGACGAAAGCCGTCAAGATCCAGTTGCCGGAAATCATCAACTGATTTCTCTGCTATCTCTATGCTCATAAAATTGAACCAGAGCGATTTGAAGCCGTTCGGGATGCTGCGCTCCAGCGGTGGCCGGGGCGCTTTGCTGACCGGGCGCAGATAGAAAACGCTTGAGAGCACATTCATTTTGTGCAGGCGCGTGCCTTCGTAATTGTAGCCCAGCAAGCGCTCATCCATGCCCTCATCTTTTGTGCTCTGGATCTCTGGATCAATGAGAAAATGCTGCCCGTTTTCCTCCGCTTCGATCAGCAGATCGCTGCGCAACTCACGTTTTTCGTGAGGACTATCCAGGCGCGTCTGATATTGTGTCTCGCGCATGCCGACATAGCGTGCTCCGGGCGTGAAATACGAGACAAAATCCTGCGGGCATTCTTTCAATAAGAGTTTTGTATGAACATCCCAGCTCACTTGAGTCCCTCTCAATAGAATAATCTCAGATTGCCTATACAGCGCGTATCGCTTGCTTGCATGCTTCCGCCACGTAACAGCACTTCCATGGTGGACGTATCGCCTGATTGCCTTCCCTTGCCATGTATAAGCGTTCCTGATGCATCATAGCATAGTTATATGTGATGTCAAGGGCTTTATGGGCTTCTTTAATATAGAGGTTATTTTGTCATATTACGTAATTATTCATTGCAGAATTAGAAAATACAACAACGGCTCCCGCACATATGCGAGAGCCGTTGTTCTTCTGAAAGGGGGGCGCAGCCAGTTTAGCGGGTGCGCGCCAGTTGTTTTTTGGGACCGATGTGGACAGGTCGACCTTCGACGGTCAGGATTGCTTCGCGCAGTCCCTCGCTGAGCGTGGGATGAGGGTGGATGGTTTCGATAATCTCATCGGTTGTCAATTCGCCGCGCATGGCGACCGAATACTCGCTGATCAGGTTCGTGGCATCGGGACCGATGATGTGCGCGCCGAGAATTTCGCCGTACTTACCGGTGATGACCTTGACAAAGCCTTCTGTGTCGCCGATGGCAACTGCCTTGCCAATCGCGACCCAGGGGAAGCGCTCGACGCGGGCCTCGGGGTAACGCTCTTTGGCCTGGGCTTCGGTCAGACCCACAAAAGCTACTTCAGGGAAAGTATAGATGGGATTCGGGATGACCGTGTAATCCATGGTCGCGGCATGTCCCATAGCGTTATCAGCGGCGACCTCGCCCTCCATAGAGGCCACGTGAGCCAGGCCTGCGCCGTGGACCAGATCGCCAATGGCGTAAATGCCGGGCAGGTTGGTCTCCATCTTATCGTTGACGCGCACAATGCCGCGATTGTTGTCCAGTCCCTGCTCGATCAGCTTCTCCAGGCCGCTGGTGTTGGCGCGGCGGCTGACGGCGATGAGCACATATTCACCGCTGAAGCTCTGCTGGCCCCTGTCGGTGCTGGCCACGACCTTTTTCAGATTGCCTTCGTCCGCGATGGATTCCACTTTCGCGCCAGTGACGATCTCGATGCCGCGTTTGCTGAGGATGCGCACCAGCAGTTTGCGCACCTCCTCGTCGACGGGCGCCAGAATGTTCGGCAGCATTTCGACGATAGTCACTTTCGAGCCGAGGGCGCTGTACATGCAGGCCAGTTCGACGCCGATCACGCCGCCACCGACGCAGATCAGGCTTTCCGGCACTTTGGTAATGTTCCAGCAGGTATCGCTATTGACAACATTTTTGCCATCGACGCCAGGGAAAGGCGGAATCAGCGGGACCGAGCCGTTGGCCAGGATGATTTTATCGGCCTTGAACTGCTCGCTGCCGCCGTCGTTTTTCGTCACAGTCACAGTGCGCGAAGCATCCACGCTGCCCAGACCGTCAAACACATCGATGTTGTTGGCTTTCATTAACGAACTGACGCCGCTGGTCATGCGTTTGACGACTTTATCTTTAAAGGTCAGCGCTTTGCTCATCTCAAAGGTTGGCGGCTTGGGCAGATGGATGCCAAGTTCTTCCAGTCCCTCAACATGGTGCAGCGTCTCCGCGACATGCAGCAGAGCCTTGGATGGAATGCAGCCCACATTCAGGCAGGTTCCGCCCATATACTGTTTCTCGACAATCGCCACGCTCGCGCCAAGCTGGGCCGCGCGGATGGCAGCCACGTACCCACCGGGGCCGGCACCAATAACCGCTACATTGTACTGCTTACTAGCCATGAAAATCTGTCTCCTCTATGTCCTTAGAATCAATCAGTTCGAGATTGGAAAGGTTCCCTTGCATGGTGTCTGAGAGCCGCAGGGGCCGATAGACGCATAGGATGTATAGGTGTGGTAGATAAGAGCCTGCATTCTGCTTTATTCTTTAACCTTCGCGCGCTTTTGCCTCTCTGACAACCACTCCAGTATATGCTAAAGAGCCAGCCGATCACAAGTCCGGTGCGTGAGCAGGGCCACGTTTGCTCCGAGTCGCTCGTTTTTCAACCTCATCCACAGGGAAACGGCACCCATGCGTGCCATCCCTGGCGGGCTGATTTTGTCCTGGCGGGGATATGGCACAACCTCTACAGAAAAGCAGTTTGCGAACAGGGGGCACGTAAGGATATTTTCGTACTTCAGAGATACTCAATTTAGACCATAGCGCTTCTCTATACACCTGTTCATCCCCCATTTGGCCTACTATCAGGGATTTTAGGAAGCAAATCTCATCCCAGATCGTATCTAATAATGTAGGCAAGAAGAGGCAATCTGGCTCCTTGTCCGCATTATGACTAAACTCTTCTAAAACAATGGAACATCTAGCACGTTGTATATCTCTCCGGGCGGGTGCTTGATGTCTTGGTGGAAGTGTCGTTGGAGTCCTTTCGTTTTGATGAAATGAGGTATATAATTATGGCTACAACAGGTGAACTACGGGCGATTATTGAGGAACTGCAACTGATCGATATCGGTGATGCGGCCAGCTATCTCGGTGAAGAGACGCAGGCGGCGGAATCCCTCATCTCAAACCTGGCGCAGGAAGGTTTATCCAGCTCACAGGCCGAGTTCTTCGGCACGTATACTGCATCCTGCACGGAATCATCTTTTAGTTAGTGCCATGCCGGAGGAGAGGAACTCTTCAATTTTCCTCTCCTCTGCAGTCTTCTCAGAGCAAAATAATCTCTCCAGTGATTTGCCGGTCACTATCATCGATGGTGAGCAGGCCGAGGCTACAGGTGGGCTGGCGGCGGCGGTCGTTGGCGCTGCCGGGATTGAAGAGAAGCTGGCCGTCATGTTCCTGGTTGTAGGGATCGTGGCTGTGGCCGAAGATCACGCAGCGCGCCGCAGGAAATTCCTGGCGGGCGACGGTGGCCCGGTTTTTGGCATTGCCCAGGATATGAACCACGCCGATGCGGCAGCCGCCGACCAGGAGCTCACGTTTGATGGGCAAGGTGCGAACAACCTCATCCTCTTCAATATTGCCCTGGACCGCCACCACAGGCGCAATGGTTTCCAGATCGTTGATGACAGAAAGGCGCGAGAGATCACCCGCGTGAATGATTAACTCCACGTCGGCGAAGTGGGTCCAGACGGCTGCTGGCACCGCCTTGTATTCCGGTACATGGGTATCTGAAATCACCCCGATGCGATGTATCATGCGTTTCTCTTCTCCATGGTGCTGGGTTTCTTCTTCCTCATTATACTATCAGCACGTATGCTGCGTACCTATGTCGGGAGGTCTTTGCGCTGGTTATGCTCGCCGCTTTGACGTATATTTAAAGAGAGATAGGCGAAGTCGAATGTAATCTGACACCTTCTTCAAGACGCATAGACGATGTATAAGGAGTAATGGCTATGGCGAATGAAGTTCTGTATTGGAGCGACCTGATCAACCAGCCGGTGCAAATCGCCGGCCAGGGACGCCTGGCGGGCAGAATCGTGGATTTTTACTATAATCCTGATGGACAGTCTATTCCCGCGCTGCGTGTGATGACTGGGCTGTACGGCTCGCGTGTGCTGCTGTCCAGCGCTATTCAGACCATCGGGGCCGATGGAGTGACGATTGCCAATCAGAACATGCTGATTGACGAAACGAACGCGGGCCACCTCTATCATTTGCCCCTGGCAGAGCAGCTCGTCGGGGCAAGCGTGGTCAATGAGCGAGGGCAGGAACTTGGCGCCGTCAGCCAGGTGCTTCTGGGAATCTACCCGCCCGTGGCTCTGCGCATCTCTGCTCTGGAAGTCGGGCGTCATCCCGCCCGGCGCATTTCCGCGCACGCGATACTGCGTGTTGAGCGAGGCAAGCTGACAGTGATAGAGCAGGCCTCCTAGGACAGACAAAAAGCAGGGCGGGCTACCTTCATGGAGAAGGTAGCCCGCCTGTTATCTGGTAGCGTTAGCCTGCGTCTAGCCGCGTGAGCGGGCCAGTTCGCGTTCGCGGGTATCGCGGCGTTTGCGTCCGCCGGGCAGGTCGCGATTGCGATTGAAGCGCCAGAGGCCCAGTTCGCCGTGTTCCCAGATCACCAGCAGCATACTGGCGTTGAAGATCGAGGAGTACGTTCCGCTGAAGACGCCGATCAGCAGAGCGAGGGTGAACGTGCGAATGCTCTCGCCGCCGAAGAGAGTCAGCGCGCTCAGGGTAAAGAGCACAGTCAGCGAGGTATTCAGCGAGCGAGCCATGGTCTGAACCAGGCTGGCGTTTACCACCTGATCGAAGCTCTCGGTCGAGCGATGCTGCATGTTTTCGCGGATACGGTCGAACACCACGATAGTATCATGTACGGAGAAACCGACCACGGTCAGCAGCGCCGTGATGAACAGGGCGTCGATCTGCACATGCAGCGTCCAGCCCAGGATCGAGAAGACGCCCATAACCACCAGCACGTCATGGAGCAGGGCGAGAATAGCGCACAGACCATAGCGCCAGGGCCGAGTCACCTTGCGGAAAGCGAACCAGATGTAGATCAGGATCAGGGCCGAAGCAGCCACGACCGCCAGGATCGAGTACGTGATCGTCGCGGCGGCCACTGCCGATGAAACAGAAGCATTGTTCATCGTATACAGGTAGTTCCCTGAGTGATTCAGGAACGCTGCTTTAATCAGGCGTTCTGATGCAGTCGTCGTCGTCGTCGTCGTCAGGATATTGATCGTGTCGGTCGTCTGGCCAATCTCAACATGGTCCACCTTCACCGTAATCGTCGCGTTCGGATTGGCGGTAGCCGTAGCCGTAGCTGTG
>DASZXF010000200.1:0-3929 GCA_035546055.1 Ktedonobacteraceae bacterium | reverse complement strand
CTTCGCGGTTCCACTCAGCCGGTTGAAGCTGTGAGCAAAGGCCACGTCATCGCCCACCGTAATGGACAGATCGCGAACTTCATAATCAATCGGACCCGGAAACGCCGAGAGCACCTCTCCCCAGTGTTTCCTGTATACATCTGCTCCCACGTATTGCAGCGGGGGCACAATGTCGAATGACACCAGTTCGGGCGCGTACATGGCCATAACCTTGTCAATGTCCTTCGCGCGCAGTGCCTCAACCCCGGCCTCTATTACCTTTTTAATTGCGTTTTCTTCATTTTGTCTGTTCTCTTGAACGGTCATATTTCCTCCTGGGAAGGTATTTATCCTGTGTGGCAGATCGATAGCGAGCTTGAGAACGACCCACGCGCGTTTCACTGGAGCCGATCTCCTGGCGCGTGGGTCGGTTTTCCCTCGTCACCTCTATGACGGAATGCGACGGGAGAATGTGACAGAGAATGAACCTTTGCTCCACCTGCGTGAGGCTAACACCCATCTTGCTTCACTGCTGCTTTCGTGCTATGCTCATCAGTATTGACAGAGAAAACAGCAGAGAACCAAAGGAATCGATGTCACAGACTGAAAATCAGGATCTTATCTCACCACTTGCGACCACATTTGTTGTTCCTCAGCTTCCTCAGACACTCATCAGTCGTCCGCGCTTGCTGACGAACCTGGATGCCATCAAGACCCATCGTCTGGTGTTGCTGTCCGCCTCGGCAGGCAGCGGCAAAACGACGCTGATCTCAAGCTGGGTTCGCAGTGAGCACGCAGCCGGGCGGCAGGTCGCCTGGCTCTCGCTGGACTCTCTGGACAATGATCCCACCCGCTTCTGGACCTCGGTTATCGCGTCTCTGCGTGTGTGTCTGCCCGTGCTCGGTTCAACTGCGCTGCAGATGCTCCAGGGTCCGCAATCTGCTTCGCTTTCCACCGTTCTGACCTCTCTGCTCAATGATCTGCTCACACGGGGCGGTGAGATGATCCTCGTGCTGGACGACTATCATGTGATCGAGGACCAGGCCATCCATGATTCTCTGACCTTCCTGCTCGATCATGCCCCTGCCAATCTCCATCTGGTGCTCGTTACGCGGGGCGATCCACATGTCCCGCTATCCCGCTGGCGCCTGCGCGGTCAGATGGTGGATCTGCGCGATCAGGATCTGGCTTTTCGCCAGGAGGAAACCAGGCGCTTTCTTGCGCAGATATCTGACGAGCCTTTCCTGGAGGATGAGGTGCAAATGCTTCAACGCCGCACCGAAGGGTGGATCGCCGGTGTCCAGCTGGCGGCCCTGGCCGCGCGCAAACAGGCCAATCGCGCGGCTTTTCTCCAGACGCTGAGCGGCAGCCATCGCTACCTGATGGATTACGTCCAGCAGGAGATCCTTGCCCGCCTGCCGCTGTCCTTGCAGCAGTTCTTGCTCCAGATTGCCGTGTTGACCCGCATGAACGCGGAACTGTGCCAGGCTGTGACCGGAGAGACGGACTGCCAGGAACGGCTGGAGATACTGGAACGCCAGAACCTCTTCCTGGTTCCGCTGGACGCGCAGCGGGTCTGGTATCGTCTGCATGATCTTTTTCGCGAGGTCTTGCTCGCGCACCTCCAGTTGACCCAACCTGCCCGCTTGTTCCAGCTCCATGAGCGTGCGGCCCTGGCGTATGAGCAGCGGGGAGATGCGCGCGAGGCGCTGACCCACTGGCTGGCGACGGGACATTTCGCGCGGGCGGTCGCTCTCATGGAACGTGTCGCGGAACGTCTGTGGCTTGGCGGAGAAGTCGGAACTCTCTCCCGCTGGGTCATGGCTCTGCCCGCTCACGTTGTCCGCCAGCATCCACATCTGATGTTAACAACTGCGCTCTATCTGCTGAATAGTGTGGGTTTGCTGGCAGAGGAGGAGCGTCTGCCTGCGGTGCAGAAGGGAAAACGTTTGCTGGCGCGGGTGGAAGCTCTCTGGCAAGGCCACGAGGAGGGCGAGCCTTTCTCAGGGACGGGCGTATTGGCCTCGGAGGCCGCAATGGCGGTGCTCCAGCAACGGGTGCGGCTGTTACGCGGGTGGATCGCGTTGTTTGAGATGGCAATCCAGCGCGACCCGGAGCGACAACTACGCCAGCTTGCGATCCAGATGCAAGAAGAGAGGCCGGACGAGGAGATTCTCTGGCAGATGGTTCCGCTTTCGGTGCGTTTTGTGTTGCACCGGTTTTTGGGGGACAGGGCGCAACTCCTCCCGGAACTGCTGGAGGCGGAGCAGCGTGCTCGCATGAGTGGGAATCGCTACGCCAGGATCAAGACTATGCAATGGCTGGCCCTCTGTGCCGTAGAAGCGGGGCAACTGCACCAGGCGCGCCAGGTCTGCCTGGATGCCCTTGATCTGCTTTCCCAGATGGGAGGGCATCCCCTGCTGACGGGATATTTTTCCCTTTGCCTGGCTGAGGTGTCTTACCAGTGGAATCATCTGGAAGAAGCGCGGAAGCTCACTCGTGACATGCTTCAGCAGGCAGAAAGCTGGCAGCAGGTCGATCTCTGGATCTCTGGCTTGCAGACCCTGATGCGGATTGAATTGGCTGCGGGGCAACTGGAAACCATGCGCAATCTGCTTGAGCAAACAGAAGCCGTGACCCGGCGCTTCAAAAGCGACCTCCATCGCTTCCTGATAACCGAGCAGCGTGTCCAGTACTGGCTGGCGGTGGGCGATCTGCAGGCAGCCACGAACTGGGCCGCGAGGAGAAGCTTTTCCCCGGACCGCTGGCAGCCCCTGGAACTGGAAAATCTCCTGGTACTGGTGCGTGTCTTGCTGGCCCGACAGCGGTTCAGGCAGGCGCAGACCCTGATGGAGCGCTATCGGCAGCCTTGCGAGCGCCTGGGAAAGCTTGAGGGCCGGCTGCCTTTTCTGGCGCTCTCCGTGGTCGTATTTTTTCAGGCTGGCAGGCATGAGCAGGCACGTATGGTGCTCAGGCATCTGCTCGCCCTGACAGAAGCCGAGGGGTTCCTGCGCATATATCTGAATGAGGGCGAACCCATGCGCCGGGCGCTGCTGGACCTCCTGGCGGCGCGGTCGCCAGAACATGAAGATGAAGGATATTCTCCCGCATATCTCTCTTCCTTGCTTGATGCCTTCGCGCAAGAGGCAGAGGGGCATCCCACGGTGCCGGCTCTCTCTCCCGCCTTCCGCGTATCTGCACAATCCGCTGCCTCTCCTCGTCCTCAGACCATGCCAATCGAACCGCTGAGTTCACAGGAACAGCGAGTCCTGCGTCTGCTGGCGGCTGGACGTTCCAACCCGGAAATCGCCCGGCAACTGGTCGTCTCCATCAACACTGTTAAAACGCAGGTTCAGAGCATCTACCGTAAACTGGGGGTGACGAATCGGGTAGAAGCGAGCGCTGCCGCGCGCGGTATGCATCTGCTCTAGCCCTCTTCCTTCCAGCCGGTTCGGAGCGGCCAGACCTTAACTTGTGCGTGCCTCACCGGGCAGTTCTGCGATCTGGCGCATCCGGGCTTCGTTCAGGAGTCCAAACCGCTGCCAGCGTTTTTCCTGGGTGAAAGGGGGCTAAAATCCCCTGGAACGGGCAAAATGTATCAAAAATGTGCCCTGCTCAGGTACGCCTGTATCTTGCTTATTTAGTGGGGCAGCGGCAGCAGGCGTTCCTGGGGATGGGCAAATTCGCGTGCGATTTCGGCGTGAAAGAACTGACCTCTGGCGGCCAGACTGACCTGGCGCCGGATTGTCTGCTGAACGTTGCGCTGTGTCACCAGAAAGGCATCAGTGAGCCACCAGCCTCGCGGGATAGCTTTCCCCATCAGCGCGTGTTCGATCAGCAGCCGCATCGCCACGTAGCCTTTTAAGAAGTGAGCCGGATCAATCAGGGCGAAATTTGTGCCATTGGCCACGGCCTGGAGCGCGGTAGGATTGAGGTCAAAGGCGGCGCTG
>DASZXF010000199.1:0-7023 GCA_035546055.1 Ktedonobacteraceae bacterium | reverse complement strand
CAAGCGGGCAGCTTTTTTTAAAGGATTGTGCGGGCTGTCAGATGTTGTTGGTTTCTCCTTGAGCCGAAACCAGCAACATCTGACAATCCAAACAATCCTTATGTAACGGTTGCGCCTCGCGGCAAAGGACGAGTCGCTTCGACGGCGACATGTTCCCAGTTAGCTGATGCCAGGGGAAGCGTAAAGTTAATACGCGCGCCGGCTCCGGGCTGGTTCTCGGCCCAGACGCGCCCGCCATGTGCTTCGACAATCGCGCGGACGATAGCCAGTCCCAGACCGCTGCCGCCGGTTGTCACCTGGCGAGCCGGATCGGCTCGATAAAAACGATCAAAGATACGCGGCAAAGCGCCGGTGGGAATCCCCTGGCCGCTATCCACGACGGAGACAACCAGCATAGTGCCCTGGAGCGCCGCTTCAATGGCAATCGAGCCGCCAGCGGGCGTATAGCGCAGCGAATTACTGCACAGATTATCAAAGACCCGGCTGAGCATATCTGGATCGGCCCAGACGGTGGGCAATTGATAGTCCAGGTTATTCAGCGGCTCCACGTTGACCCGTTCAAATTCGGGGATCAGCGCGGCGAAGACCTCATCGACCAGGGGAGCCAGGCGCACGGCACGCCGCTGGGGCTGCATGGCACCGGCCTCGGCTTTAGCCATCATATGCAGATCTTTGACCAGGCGGCGCAGGCGCAGCGTCTCGCGCATAATGATACGCCCGGTCTGCTGGAAATCGTCGTGATTCTGACTGATGCCGTCCGCCAGCGCTTCGCCCAGGCCAGCGATAGCGGTCAGGGGAGTTGCCAGATCATGGGTGACGTTCATAATCAGCTCGCGCCGGCGCAATTCCTGTTGATGCAGTTCTTCGACATCCTGTTGCAAACGCGCGGCCATTTCATTAAAGGCGCGGGCCAGTTCGCCCAGTTCGCCACGCGCTTGTGTCACCACGCGAGCGCTGTAATTTCCTCCGGCCAGCACCTGCGCCGTGCTTGTCAGACGGGCCAGCGGGCGAGTAATGGTGCGCGAGAAGAGGATCGCCGCCAGGGCAGCCAGCACGACAACGACCAGCGAAACGATCAGGATGGCCAGGCGCACATCGGCCAGAAAAGGCGGCGTGGTATTGTCCACCGATGAACGCGGCAGCACGAGCAGGACGCCGATGATCTGACTGGCGCTCTCCGCGTTAGAGCGAATTGGCACGACAGCATAGGGGCGCGAGGCATCGCCCGGGCCATGTGGATCAATCTCATCAACAATGGTCTGGCCTGTGCGCGCCGCGCTGATATCCTGGAGAAGCTTCGCGTAATCCTTGTCGCCCAGCGCAGGATCTGCGGCCAGCACAATTAACGCCCGAGGCAAAATCTGGCTCTTGCTGACGCGCGGATAGATCAGATTGAAACCACGACCGGGGCCATAGACGAGCTGTAAATATTGCTCGCCGGTCGCGCTCTGCGTCGTCAGACCCGGCACGGTATCCTGAGAAGACTGGTAGAGGTTCTTCGTCTCGACATAGCTTTTCCCAACCCTGTAGGCGGTGTCATTGGCCAGGGAGATCAATTCCTGGCGCTGGTTGCCCCCGTAGGAAACATTGATGATCAACAGAATGATGCTGGCCAGCAGGACCGTGGCCACCAGCGCCACCAGCGTAGACCCCAGCGCCAGGCGCCAGCGAATACTCTGCCACCAGCGCGCCCGCGTAGCTTGTTGCTTCTGTTTCAGCATAACTCACCAGCCATGGCGTCGTGCGTGCTAGACGCGCGGCGCTATCTCGAATTTATAGCCCACCCGCCAGACGGTTTTGATATAGCGATACTCGCCGCTGGCCTCAATTTTCTTCCGCAGGGCGCTGATATGGACATCAATAATATGTCCATCCCCGTAGTAGTCATAGCCCCAGATCTTGTTCATCAAAACCTCGCGTGTAAAGACACGTCCGGGCGACTGCGCCAGCAGCACCAGCAGATCAAACTCGGTTGGCGTAACCAGCACCTCCACGCCCTTTACTTCGACCCGCCGCGCCAGGATATCAACCGAGAGATCGGGGAAGCTCATGAGGGATTTTTCCTGGGTGGCTTTGTGGGAAGCAGTCGCCGGCGCCTGGCCAGCCTGACCGTTCTCCTGACTGCTGTTCACCCGGCGCAAAATAGCGCGCACCCGGCTGACCAGTTCGCGCGGACTGAACGGCTTGACCAGGTAATCATCAGCGCCCTGTTCCAGCCCCTGAATGCGGTCGTCCTCATCTCCGCGCGCCGTCAGCATCAGAATCGGAGTATGCGACCAGGAGCGAATGCGGCGGCATACCTCAAAGCCGTCGAGCGCCGGCAGCATAATATCCAGAATCACCAGATCAGGCTGCTCACGCGCGTGCAGCGCCAGGCCATCAGCTCCATCTTTCGCCACAACCACGGCATAGCCCGCGTCTCTGAGATAGAGGTTGAGTAGATGAATAATGCCCTCTTCATCTTCAATCACCAGTATTTTCTGGGCCATACCTGCCACTCCTGTTCCGTCTCTGCTTGATCATTTGCGCTTATGGTATCACAATCAGATAGCTGAAAACAGAGCCAGCAAGGCTTTTGCGCCAATCTTGAGGAAATCTTGAAGATTTCTTGAGCATAGAGTGAAAAACAAAGCAAAAGGGGCCGCGTGGCTGTGCCACACGGTCCCTTTGTAGCGCATCGATAAATCAGGCAGTAACCGGCTGCTGGCTCTTGATCCAGTTATCAAGCGCCTCGCCGCTCTCGAAGGACACGATCAGGGCATAGCGCGGCTCGGGGCCGGGATGCCAGGTCGCGTGCCAGAGGCGCTGCGAGTCGATCACCATCTGGCGATTGCGCGGTACCGCAATGCGCGACTCGGTGGAAGGATCGTCCTTATCCTCACGCAAAATCATGTAGGAATCGGGATTATCGGTCAACTGCAACCAGGCGCGCACAACCCAGCCTTCGCCGTCAGGATTGAGGCGGTTGTTATCGTCCAGGTGCAGGTTATGTATAGCATCTTCATAGGTATTGGGGTTCAACTTGATAATGCGCACGCGACCAAAGTTGGCGGCGACGTTCTTCGTCCACGCCACCAGGGTCGGGCAAATCTCAGCATTTTTGGTCCACATGCCATCTTTGTCAGGCTTGCCATGATCCCAGAAGCCATGGCACTCCATCTCGCCGAACGCCGAAGCGATGGGGGCAAAGTTGGTGTCACCACCGCTTTTCCAATCCATGTATTCCAGGCTCTCCCACTCCGCCTGCGGGACAGCCGGACCAGCATAATCCTTCAAGACCACAAAACCTTTTTCTGCCATAACATCCAGTTTGACGTGCGACATGTTTACTCCTTCATTCTTGTTCAGAACCCGTAACAGCACGGCCTTACGGATTTCTTCACGGGCTGATGAAATACCTCAAACGGCCTGGGAAGCACCTTCCAGACCCTCATCGGACGGATGCAGCGGTAGGTTTTCCATGCCAATGTACCCCATCCATTCACATTCTATCATATAACAGACCCACCACGCTGCCCCTTCTGATTATTCAACGCAGCACGCTTGTTAGGTGGACCTAATATCGCTGCGATCAGGAATTTTGGGTGGGCGAACATAGCCCAAATGGAGAATGATGGGCAGGCATGGACTGTCAGCAACGCATGGCATGTTCTGGAGAAAGGTCTGGTTGAACGGACGACGGGCACACGCTGGCTGGAGAAATGATATGATACAGGCAGAGATTGCATGGTCACATTGTTGTGTAATGCTCACTGACATATCCAGGAAGGAGTTTGTCCATGACCGCTGCCAGAGTCCCCAATATGACCGACTATGAAGCGGAACGCCGCGACTTTTCTCTAGAAGTTCCTGAGTATTTTAATTTTGCCACCGATGTGGTTGGCAAATGGGCGCAAGATCCTCACAAGCTGGCAATGCTCTGGATTGGGCAAAGCAATGAGACGGAACGCCTCACCTTTGCCCATTTCGCCGAACGCTCCAGCCGCGCGGCCAATGCCTTTGCCAGCGTGGGTATCGAAAAAGGCGCGCGGGTGCTCTTGATGCTGCCACGCCTGCCCGAGTGGTGGGAAGCCGCGCTGGGCCTGTTTAAGCTGGGCGCCATCCCTATCCCCTGTACAACCCTGCTGACGCCTCACGATCTCCAGTTCCGCGCGGAAATCGCCGAGCCAGTGGCGATTGTGACTGACAGCGAGGGCGCGGCTAAATTCGATCAGGTACGCGCGCAATGCCCGTCGATTCTGCACGCCATGCTGGTTGAGCATACGCAGGCGGGCGCCGAACGCGCGAACTGGCACAACTATCAAACGATGGTGCGAGACGCTTCACCGGTGTTCACCGGCTCCAGGACGCGCAGCGACGATCCCTGCCTGATCTACTTCACTTCCGGCACGGTGGGCTATCCCAAGATGGTGCTGCACACGCACGCCAGTTACCCCATAGGCCATACGATCACCGCGAAATACTGGCTTGATCTTGGTCCCGATGACCTGCACTGGAACGTTGGCGAGCTTGGATGGGCCAAAGCTGCCTGGTCCAATCTCTTCGGTCCCTGGCAAATGGGCGCGGCTATGTTCATCCAGGATGGACGCGGGAAGTTTAATGCCATGGAGACGCTGGAAATGCTGCACAGGTATCCCATTACGACCTTCTGCGCGCCGCCGACGGTGTACAGAATGCTGGTGCTGGATGAGCCTATGGCCTATTTGCAGACCAATCCCCCGCAGGCGCTACGCCATTGCGTCGGCGCGGGCGAGCCGCTGAATCCCGAAGTGATTAAAATCTGGGAGAAAAGCACCGGTCTGACTATTCGGGATGGCTATGGACAGACTGAGACGGTGCTGCTGTGCGGTAATTTTCCCCCGCTACCGGTCAAACCCGGCTCGATGGGCAAGCCAGCGCCCGGTTTCGAGGTGAGCGTGATCGACTTTGATGGCAGCGAACTGCCACCTGGTAAAGAAGGCGATATCGCGGTCAAGATCAAGCCGCAGCGTCCAACCTGGATGTTCCGCGAATACTGGAAAAATCCCGCAGCGACCGCCAGTTGTGTGCGTGGCGACTGGTATATCACCGGGGATCGCGCCTATAAGGACGAGGACGGGTATTTCTGGTTCGTGGGCCGAGCCGACGATGTGATTATCAGCGCTGGCTATCGCATCGGACCTTTTGAGGTGGAAAGCGCGCTGAAGGAACATCCGGCAGTGGCGGAGTCGGCGGTCATCGCCAGTCCCGATGAGATGCGCGGAGAAATCGTCAAGGCCTGCATTGTGCTGGCGCCCGGCTACGATCCTTCTCCCGAGCTGGCTGATGAACTGAAAGAGCATGTCAAGCAGGTCACGGCCCCCTACAAGTATCCGCGTGAGATCGAGTTCATGGAAAGTCTGCCCAAGACCATTTCCGGCAAAATCCGCCGCGTGGAACTGCGCGAACACGAGCGCAACCGGAAAGCGAAGCATTGAGCAGGTAGGATGTGTGAGCGCTGCTTCCCGACAAAGTGGGAAGCAGCGCTCATGACAGGCAGGATGTGCTCAATGAGCGACGAACAGCATGACATCCATTGAGGCCAGTTGTTGAAGCTGGTCGGAGATGTTGGCCGCGCCTCTGGTGGGCGTGCCGGTGGCGGGATCGGTGCCGCCGCTGAGAATGCTGGTGGCCAGCCCGTCCATCTGGCTGCGCATGGCCTGAGCGGAGGGCTGAACCAGTTGAGCGTCATTCATGGCCAGGAGTTGACGCGCGTCGGTGCGCAGTTCTGCCAGCCAGGCGTTGATGGTGTTCAACTCGCTGCCGATCTGTTGCGCCAGGGCCAGTTGATCCTTTTGAAAGCCTGGGGACTGGATCATGGCGTTCAGATGGTCGTGAATGTGCGAGAGGTAGCCGGGATTGTCGGGCGTTTGCGCGCAGTCCAGCAGAGGAATGGCGGCGAACTGGGTAATGCGGTTATCGTCGGGCACATTGCTCTCTCCAGGGGCGCCGTGCAGCAAGTCCTGGGTGACGCAGGCATTGCCATCAAGCAGGTAGAGAATATTGGCGGTTTTGTGGCGCACGTCGTCCGCCGCCTGGTGATCCACCGCCTCGGTACTCCACTTCTGTAACTCTTTGACGTTGTTTAAAAACCAGTAATTCAGCCCGCCGCGCAGATTGACACGCATGAGTTCAGGATCGTTCGAGAGCAGATGGCGCAGATGGCAGAGCACGCTCAGTTGATTGATAGCGGTGGCCGGGCAATCGCTGGCGGAGGCGCTCTGCGGAATGGCGCCCTCATAACGCCACTGAGCGGTGTCGAGCGAAGGACTCTGAGGAGCGGGATTGATCGGCTCCTCGGTCACCAGGAAACGACTGAAAAGCGCGACCAGGTTGGCGTGCCGGGGATCGACATACGGCGCGGGCAGGGCGGCAATGCCTCCGCTGATGGTCAATGGCCCCAGGGCACGGGCGCTGGCTTCGGCCTGAATCTGATCGGGCAACAACCAGGCGTAATACTGATTGCCGGCTGTGGGGGCCGGGATGCCGGTCAGACGGACCTGGAACATATCGTTGAGTCCCTGGTTATCCATGCCGGAGCCGTCGCCGCTGCTGGTAAAGAAGGCACGACCAACCGCCTGCGTGGCTGTAGCGCCGGTCTGCGAGCGCAGGCGCAGGAAAACGGCCAGGCCAGACCCCAGGATGAGCAGAAGCAGGACAAGCGAGATGAGCGCGAGAACGCCCCGCCGTTTGCGCGAGGCGGGTGTACGCTCTACCGGAGGCAGCGGCGTGATTGGCGACGAAGCGGGCGCCTGGGCAAGGGAGATCGGAGGGGTAAGAGGAAGCTGTTTCACCGCGCTCCCGCTGGCAACTTCGGCAGGAGTCGTCCTCTGCATTGGCTGAGCGAGGACAGGCGCGGGCAGAGGATCAACGCGCTGAGTTGGCAGATGAGGACGCTCGGATAAGGCAGTTGGATCGTCGCTGAAAGACGGCGCTCCCAGGCCGGATTGCAGGGTTGGCGCCGGGATGGCGGTCTCGTCCTGTCCTGCCGCGCTACCAGCGACT
>DASZXF010000198.1:0-4860 GCA_035546055.1 Ktedonobacteraceae bacterium | reverse complement strand
CAGAGGATAGAGCAATGACGAAATATACTGGCCCCATTGTGATTACCGGCATGGGAGCGATCAGCCCCTTCGGGCCTGGCGTTGAGGCTCTCTGGTCGGCTTTACTGCGAGGAGAGCGCCGAACGACGCTGATCGAACCCGCCGGAGCGCTTGAACAGGCTGTAGAGGGTGCGCAGGTCGGCGATTGGCGCCCGGCTGATCTGCTTGGCAAACGCGGCCTGCAGTATTTGCGGACCAGCACCCAGTTTTTGCTGGGAGCATCGGTGCTGGCCCTGCACGCCGCTGGCCTGACGGGAGACGACACCAGGGCTGATGAACTGGGTGTCACTATCGGCTGTAACCTGGTTGGCCTGCAGAGCACGGCTGATTATGACTACACCGCCCTCTCTGAAGGGCCGGTCTGCACCAGTCCGATGGAAGCGCCGAATACTCTGGCCAATGCCCCGGCCTCACATCTGGCTATCCGCTTGAAAGCGCGTGCGCTAAACACGACCATTGCCTCGGGACAGTGCGCGGGCCTGGATGCGCTGGGCTATGCCGCCCGGGCTATGCGTGAAGGCCGGGCGCACCAGATTGTCGCCGGTGGCGTCGAAGAATTGAGCCTGGCCGCCCTCTGGGTATATAGCAAGACAGGGATTCTGGACCATACCCGGCCCGCGAACGCCGGCTATCCGTTCGAGACCAGCAGCCGTGGCTGTCTGCCGGGCGAAGGCGCCGCCGTTGTCGTCCTGGAGCGCCAGGAGGAGGCGCTGGCTCGTGGTGCCCGCCCGCTCGCCGTCCTGGCCGGCTGGTCCAGCGCCTTCGCGCCTGCTCCAGAGCTGGAGACACGCGCGCGGGTTCTGCACCGAACCGCCCTGCAAGCCCTCCAGGCCTCCGGCCTCTCCGCCGAAGATGTCGATGTCGTGGTTTCTGGCGCCAATGGCGTGCCAGAGCAGGATCAGGCGGAAGCTCAGGCTTTGCGGCAACTCCTGGCCGAGAATCCACGGGTGCGGGTCACAGCCATCAAAGGCACCCTGGGCGAAACCTATGGCGCGGGCGGTATGTTCCAGACCCTGGCGGCCACCTGTATGCTTGAACATGGCCTCGTCCCTCCTACCATCAGCCATGAATACGCGGCCAGCTCGCTCGCCTCCGGCTTGCGGACAACCCGGACAACGCCGGCACACCGGCCAGAAAACGCGCAGGGCGTGGCGCTCTTACTCTCGCAGGATCTTTTTGGCTCAACCAGCGCGGTCGTTCTGCGTGGCTACCAGGACGAGAAGGGGAATTGAGCATGAGTAGCGTCATGGGCTTTGATGAGGTTCGCCGTCTGCTTCCCCAGGCCTATCCTTTTATTATGGTCGATGTCGTCGAGGAGGTTCAACCAGGGCAGCGGATTATCTGTCGAAAAAATGTCACCGGCAACGAGTGGATGTTTCCAGGCCATTTTCCCACAAAGGCCATCTTTCCAGGTGTCTTGCTGCTCGAAGGCATGGCGCAGGCTTCTATTCTGCTGCTGCTGGCGGGCGAGGCGGATACCCCGGCGCTCTCGGACCAGGCAACATACCTGCTGGCGGGCGCGAAAACGCGTTTTTTCAAACCAGTTGTACCCGGAGATCAACTACGTTACGTCTGCGAAGCGCTCAAGCTGACCGGCAGAGGGGGCGTAGTCGAGGCAGAGGTCTACGTCAACGAAGAAGTAGTCGCCAGGGCTGATCTGACTTTTGCTATTCAAGATCCGCAACCATGATCAGTTTTCTCCCTCTCACTCTAACAGAACCATCAGAAGAGGAGCAGTGACTTATGGAAGCAGAGTATGACGCCATTATTATCGGCGCGGGTATCAGCGGGCTGACCGTAGCTGGCCTGTTGAGCCGCCACGGATTCCGGGTTCTGGTGTTGGAAAGGCATACCATCGTGGGCGGCTGCTGTAGCACCTTCCGCCGCGCCAAATTTATCTTTGACGCGGCAGTTCACACCATGTCCGGCTGGGCTCCGGGCGATGTGGTCCATAGCTGGTTCACGGAACTGGAGGCGGTGGACGAGATCCAGTTTGCCCGTCTTGACCCTTTCTATTGCGTGGCCGTCGGACAGGAACGGATTATGGTCCCCGCGAACCTGGATGAACTGGGCCACCTGCTCTGTACGCTTTCACCCGGCGACAGTTCCGCCGTTGCCACCTTTATCCAGGATATGAAAACCCACGGCTTTATGGCTTTAGAGGGCGCCCTGGATATCGATAGCTCGCTGGCCAGGAATCCCGGGAGTGGCATGGCGCTGGGAAGGGTAAGCTGGACCAGCTGGGCCGATTACCTGGCCGGGCGCTTTCAAGATCCCCGCCTGGAAATTATCTTACATGCCCTCGCCTTTTACCTGGGGTTAGATCCCGATAACGCCTCAGCCCTTATTATGTGCGCCATGTTCTGCTGTTACCATGGCGGCGCGTTTTATCCGCTCGGCAGCACGCAGCGTTTTGTGGATACCATGGCCATGTTGATTCGCCGCTGGGGGGGAACCATTCGCCGGCGGAGCGAAGTTCAGCGCATCCTCTACAACAAGCAGGGCAGGGCTCAGGGGGTACGCCTGGCCAATGGAGAAGAGATCACCGCGCGCTTTGTCGTCTCATGCGCCGACATGACCAGAACGCTCACGGAATGGACAGATAGAGAGCTGGTACCCCCTTCCATCCTGCGCAAACTCAGACACCTGGAACCCTCTTCCTCCGCCATGCTTCTCTACCTGGCGGTACGAGAGGGCGACTGGTCCCTGCCCAACCACGAGACCTTCTTCCTGCCAGGCTGGAAGCCGCTCACCGCTGACAATTTTTACTATCGCTCCCTGGGACAGGAGAACGGGCCTATCCTTTCCATTACCGCGCCCTCTTTCTCTGATCCGAGCCTCGCGCCGCCCGGACACCATGTCGTCTCGATGATGTGCGTGACCCGCGCCGCCGATGTCGAAAAGATCCGCGAAGAACAGGGCAAAGCCGCTCTCACAGCCGATATGCTGGCTCATTGTGAGCGCCTCGTGCCCGGCCTTACCAAAAACATCATTTACAAAGAACTGGCGACCGCGCGCACCATTGAGCGCTATACCAGAAATCACCAGGGCAGCGCCTCCGGCTGGGCCAAAAACACAACCCACTGGCTCAATGCGATCAAGCCGCAGGAGGTGCTGCCTGGACTCTACGTCGCTGGCCATTGGACGCGCGGCGCTTACGGTGTCTACGACACTTTTGTTTCAGGCACCGCCGCCGCCCGGACCATTATACAGGCGGAACGCCCTATGTCAATCGCTGTTCCTGAGTTGCAGTATTCCTAAAAGGAGGCATGTCTATGGCAAAGTTCGTCTTTGTAAACATTCCATCGCGCTCTCATATCGTGCCCACGTTGCCGATTGTGCGAGAACTGGTGGCGCGCGGCGACAACGTGATCTATTATCTCGCCGAACGCTTTCGCTCCCTGATTGAGGAGACGGGCGCTGAATTTCGCGCCTTTGATACGTTGATCGATCAGATCAACAACACCGCTTTTCGTTCAGGCAAACCGGTAGGTCTGCCCATGTACATGGTAGATGAGAGTCTCTATGTCATTCCACAGATCCTGGAGGATGTGCGTGCCGAGCAGCCCGATTGTATCGTCTACGATACCATGTGCCTGAGCGGGCGCTTCCTCGCTGAGATCCTGCACGTTCCGGCGGTCAATTTTCGCATGATCTTTGCCTTCAACCAGCACCTGGCCCGCATTTTTCAAGCGAACGCCTCGCAAGATCCCGCCGGCCTGGAGGGTTTTCAGCACTCCATGCGCCAGCTCTGCGAGCGCTACCATGTCAGGCCTTTCCATATCGGCAGCATCTTCACGCATGAAGAATCCCTCAACCTTGTCACCATTCCCCGGGCCTTCCAGCTTGAGGGGGAGACCTTCGATGAGCGCTATTGCTTCGTCGGACCCGCGCTGGACTACCGCAAGCAGGATATTGACTTTCCCTTTGAAGCATTGGCGGGCCAGACGGTCATCTACATCACCCAGGGAACTGTCTATAACGACCGACCCCATTTCTTCAATCTCTGCCTTGATGCCTTTGCCGGAACTCCCTGGAAAGTCGTCATCTCCATCGGTACAAATGTTGACCAGAGCAAATTGCAGGCTATCCCCGACAACTTTATTGTCAGAACCTTTTTGCCGCAACTGGAAGTGCTCAAATACGCGAGCGCCTGCGTCTATCATGGCAGCATGACCACCGCCATGGAAGCCCTGGCGCAGGGGACACCCATTGTCGCGGTTCCCCCGTCGATGGCCGATCAGATCGTCAACGCCCGGCGCATCGCGGAACTCGGTCTGGGCCTCCACCTGGATGAAAAAACCGTGACCGCCGAGACATTGCGTAGCGCCGTCGCGCAGGTCATCGAAGATCCGCGCTATGCTGCCAATGTGCGGAAGATGCAGGAAGAAATACGCTCCTCCGGCGGCTACAAACGCGCGGCAGATGTTCTGCAACACTTTGTTCAAGTCCCTGTGTAGAAAGGAAAGCTGGCGCCATGCTGATTCCAACTGAAAATGATCAGGTCGCCCTGATCGCCGTGTTTGAGGTGGACCGAGAAAAACAACAAGAACTGCTGCTGGCCTGGAATGCCTTTAGCCGGCAAGCGCAAAACGAACCTGGCTTCAAAGGCGCGACCCTGCATAAAAGTACGGACGGCACCCGTGTCCTGAGCTGCGCCCAATGGGCAAGCACTGAGGACTGGGAGCGTTTTGTCGCCCATCATGGCCACGAATTTGCTCGCTTCACCCCGCTCTCCATCAGAATAGACCCGCACCTCTATGAACTGGTGGAGAAGTTCTAAAGGCGAAGATTGGCAGTACAGAGGAAGGCGCTGGTGGT
>DASZXF010000197.1:0-4963 GCA_035546055.1 Ktedonobacteraceae bacterium | reverse complement strand
TCTCTGTCGCGACCTATAAGTAAAACCTTATGGATAGCATCCAAAACCTGTATCACTTTCTCTAGCTATTTGAGCCTCAAATTGATTAGACTTAAACTGCTAACATATGGGAAGCGGTGCGAGGTGGCCTGTGTTCCGTGCGCCCGGCCTGATTATTCCGTGCCATTCTTGTGTAAGAAGCCCTTTGCACAGGTTGAGCCTTCTCTCTGCGAAAGCAACAATGAAAGGATAGTCCAGTAGTTCATGAGTCAACCCTTATTCGATCTGAATGTCCATGATACCAGCAACGTCGCGCATGGGATGTTCAAGGAGGAGAACATGAATATCGTGTTGATCGGTGCTCAGGGATCGGGGAAAGGTACACAGGCTAGCTTGCTCACCGAGACACTGGGGTTGCGCCATCTCTCCAGCGGGGATCTGTTCCGCCAGGCTTTTGAGGAGCGCACCCAGCTGGGGCTGCGGGCCAGGGTTTACATTGACCGTGGAGAATTGGTGCCCGACGATCTAACGGTGGCTATGGTGCTGCAACGGCTGGCCGATCCTGCGTACAGCTCAGGGGCGGTGCTCGATGGCTTTCCGCGCACGATTGCCCAGGCTCAGGCTCTTGATCGCGGTTTGAAGCGCATGGGACGCCGCATTGATATCGCGGCCTACCTGGAAGTGCCGCGTGAGGAATTGCTGGACAGACTTTCCGGGCGCTATATCTGCCGGGCGGCCCAACATGTCTACCACCAGCGCACGCGTCCGCCGAGAGTCAGCGGGATCTGCGATGTCGATGGCAGCGAGCTATATCAGCGCTCTGACGATACCGGCGAGGCCGTGCAGAAGCGCCTGGATATCTTTTTCGGTGAGACTATCCGCCTGCTGGATTATTACAAAAAGCAGAACAAGCTGATCGAAGCCAATGGCAATCAGCATGTCGAGCAGGTGCTGGCCGAACTGCTGGATGAGTTTCACCATCACTTCTCCAGCAGCAAACATAGCCGCTACTGGCCGGGCTATAGCCTCCAGAGCAATTGCGGCTGAGTAAAACAGAAAAGAAGGGTGATCTGGCCTCGCGGGCGCGCTCGTGAGGCCAGATCACCCTTCTTTTTTTCCAGGATAGGCCAGCGATAGGACAAAAGCCCCATGTTTTTGCCCTGCCAGGGGGTTATATTAATGTGTATATATCTATGTTATTATGCTTATCTCTATGAAGACGGGGTATTGTGGTGGTCTTTGATGGCCCCAGAAAGACGAGAAAAAAATGCTTCCGGTCAAAATTGCCGGTTCTGGCTGGTACCTCCCTGAACGGCGTGTGACAAATGCTGAGCTTGAGGCGCGCTTGCAGATTCCGGCGCAGTGGATCGCGCAGGTGACAGGAGTTCACGAGCGGCGTTATATTACTGATGAGACGACGTTGAGTATGGCGGCGGCGGCGAGTCGCAGGGCGCTGGTCGAGGCCGGTCTGGAGGTGGGAGAACTGGATGCGTTGATCTGCGCGGCGACGGCGCCGCACCAGGCGATTCCCTGTACGGCGGCTCTTTTGCAGCGTGAACTCCAGGCGCCGGAGGGTCGCAGCGCCTGTTTCGATGTCAACGCGACCTGCCTGAGCTTTCTGGTGGCGTTTCAGATGGCGGCGCACCTGATCGCGGCTGGTGTTTATCGAACGGTGTTGCTCTGTAGTAGTGAGATTGCTTCATGTTCGCTCAATCCTCACGAAAGGGAGAGCGCGGTGCTGTTTGGGGACGCGGCGGCGGCGGTGGTGCTGACGCGCAGCCGGGAGGGTGAGGCCAGCGCGTTCTGGCACGCGCACTTCGAGACGTACAGCAGCGGGGCTGATCTGACGGAACTGCTGGGCGGCGGGACCAATCATCATCCGAACATGCCGGACACGACGCCTGAGATGAATCAGTTCCATATGCGCGGTCCGGCTATTTTTCGCCAGGCTGCTGTGCTCATGGGGCCGTTTCTGGAGCGTTTCTTTGCTCGCCTGGGGTGGGAGCGGGCGGAACTGGATGCCGTGATTCCTCACCAGGCCAGCCGCCACGCCATCGAGCAGCTTTCCCGGCGCCTGGGCTTTGATAGCGATCAACTGGTGATGAACCTGGCGCAGCGCGGCAATTGCATTTCCGCCTCGATTCCGCTGGCCTTCGCCGAGGCGGTCGCCAGCGGACGCATCCGGCGCGGCCAGCGTCTACTGTTTGTCGGTACGGGCGCGGGTCTGACTCTGGGCGCGCTGGCGCTGACCTATTGATGGAAAGAGTCTTCCTATGCATGTTCTGGTGACAGGGGGAACAGGTTTCCTGGGCAGACACCTGGCGGCGGCTCTGCTGGAGCGCGGGGAGAAGGTTTTTCTGCTGGGGCGGAACTTTGCCCCGGTGGAGGATCTGTTGCAGAGGGGATGCGTCCCTGTGCGGGTGGATTTGCGTGATGGAGCGGCTGTGCAGGCGGCCTGCGCGGATATGGAAATAGTGTATCACGTGGGCGCGCTCTCAGCGCCCTGGGGGAAGCGCGCGGATTTCCAGGCCATCAACGTGGGTGGAACCGAGGCGGTGCTGGCGGGCTGCCGGGCGCATGATGTGCGGCGGCTGATCTATGTTTCCTCGCCCAGCGTGGTCTTCGATGGCGGCGATCAGCGCATGGTCGACGAACGGGCGCCCTATCCCCGCCGCTTTACGTCGGTCTACGCGCTGACGAAGAAGATGGGCGAGGATCGTGTGCGCGTGGCTGCGCAGGCGGGTCTGGAGACGGTGACGCTGCGTCCCAAGGCCATCTTTGGTCCGGGCGATCAGGCGCTTTTGCCGCGCCTGGTCGCGGCGGCGCGCCAGGGACGTTTGCCACAGATCGGCGATGGACGCAATCTGGTCGATCTGACCTATGTGGAAAACGTGGTTCACGCGCTGCTGCTGGCTGCCGAGGTGAAAGAGGCGGCGGGCCGCGTCTATACCATCACCAACGGCGAGCACGCGCCACTCTGGGAGATCATTCGCGAGGTGTTACGGCGCCTGGATCTCTCGCCGCGTCTCCGCTCCCTGCCGCTTTCTCTGGCCCTGGGCGCGGCCTCGCTGCTGGAAGCGCGGGCCGCTTTAAGCGGCCAGGAACCGCTGCTGACGCGTTACTCGGTCCTGATCCTGGCGCGTACCCAGACCTACGACATCAGCGCCGCTCGCGCCGAACTGGGATATGTGCCGCCTGTTTCGCTGGCGGAAGGGGTGACGCGTACCCTGGCCGCGCTCAAGGAGGGGGCATGAGCCAGTCATCTGCACCTGTGCTGGAGTGTCATATTCTGGATACCGGCTACTGTCTGGCCAGGGAGAGCCATCTGCTCCGGGGCGGCGCGCGGCGCCTGGTGGCCTGTCATTCGCTGGTAGCTCTGCTGCGCCATCCTGAGCATGGCTGGCTGCTGTGGGATACCGGCTACGCGCCGCGTATGCTGGAGGTGACGCGCCGTCTGCCGTTCGCTCTCTATCGCGCCGCCACGCCGCTGCGTCTCAGACCCGAACTGGCCGTTGTGGCGCAACTGGAGCGCCTGGGGCTGCGCGCGGACGATATTCGCCGGGTGCTGATTTCGCATTTCCACGCCGATCATATCGCGGGTCTGCGTGACTTTCCGCGTGCCGACTATATCGCGACCCGCCAGGCTTACGACGACGTGGCCACGCGCCAGGGCCTGGCCGCGCTCAGGCGGGCCTTTATCCCGGCGCTTTTGCCTGAGCATTTTGAGCGACGTGTGACCCTGCTCGCGCCGTTCCAGGGCGAGTCGCTGCCAGCCCTGGGGGCAACTCATGATCTCTTCGGCGATGGCTCGCTGCGACTGCTTGAACTGCCGGGGCACGCGCGCGGGCAGATGGGTCTGCTGGCGCGCACCGGCAGAGGATGGGTGCTATTCGCCGCCGATGGCTGCTGGATGCGCCGCGCAGTTCGCGAGAATCGCCCACCCTCGCGCCTGACCCATTTCTTTGTGGATAATCCCGCCATGGTGCGCGCCACCATTCAGCGCCTGCATCTTTTTGCCGCCGAGCGACCGGATGTGCTGATCGTGCCCAGCCATTGCCCGGAAGCCTTCGCGGGAGAAGTGGAGGCGGGACAATGAGGGTCAGAGAGAAGGCCTCGATAGCGGCCCATTTCCTGCGGGCGCGCTGGCGCTGGCAGTATCTACGTGGTCCCGCCCTGGAACGCTACCAGGAGCGGCGTGCGCGGCGCCTGGTGGCCTGCGTGCGCGCCCACTCCCCCTTTTATCGCACTCACTGGTCCGCCTGCGCGGACGCCGATTGGCGCTCGTTGCCAGTGGTCGATAAAAGCCTGATGATGGCCAGCTTCGCCAGCTTCAATACCCGTGGCATCACGCGCGAACAGGCCATGGAGATCGCCCTGCGCGCCGAACGCGAGCGCGACTTCAGTCCGCGTCTGGGCGATCTGACGGTCGGACTTTCTTCGGGCACATCGGGACATCGCGGCCTTTTTCTGGTCAGTCCGCGCGAACAGGCCGCGTGGGCCGGCACTATCCTGGCCAGAGCCCTGCATACGCTCCCGCGCGGCGTTCTGCGCGTGGCCTTCTTCCTGCGCTCAAACAGCAATCTCTATGAGCAGGTGGGCAGTTCACTCATCCATTTTCGCTACTTTGACCTGATGCTGCCTCTGGCCGAGGCTATCGCGGCCCTCAACGATTTTCATCCGCACATCGTTGTCGGACCGCCCTCGCTGCTCGGCTTCCTGGCCAGCGCGCGTGCCTCCGGGCAACTACGGATACGCCCGCAGCGTTTGCTCTCCGTGGCGGAAGTGCTGGAGCAACAGGAGCAGGAGAAGATTGAAGCCGCTTTTCAGGTCGCGGTCCAGCAGATCTACCAGTGTACCGAGGGTCTGCTGGCCATCAGTTGCGCGCATGGTTCGTTGCACATTCAGGAGGATGCCGTCGTGCTCCAGTTTGAGCCGCTGGCAACCGGCGCGCCCCCCACTCAAGATGTGGCCCTGACTGCCAGCG
>DASZXF010000196.1:0-4037 GCA_035546055.1 Ktedonobacteraceae bacterium | reverse complement strand
CCAGCGCAATGCCCATGTACGCCTGATTCTGGGTGCAGAGTAGCGAGACAACAATCTCCGGTCGTTTGATATCCTCAACTGCGCCGGTCTCTTCCACAATGGCCTCGGCCAGCAATTTGTTGATTTTTCCCCCCGTATAGGCGCGCTGGACCGCACCTTCTTCTGTCTGTACCAGGCGACTCTGGACAGAGAAATGCTGGCCGCGTTCCAGCATAGGGAATGTAGGCAACTCGGCCAGGGCTATCGCCAGGCGTTCCAGGTCCGCTTCAGTATTTTCGAGCTCGACGATTGTTTGCACAGGCGCGAGATGCCTGACAAAAATCGGGCGTGTTTGCGCAATGCTCCGCCGGAGCGCGGGCAGATCGGGTACGCTGCAAAGTGCGATGCCCGGCGCGAGCACCCCGCCCTCGCTCAGACGACTTTCCAGGCGTTTGAGTTCAAGCAGAGCACTTTGCAAAAATTCGCTATGTGCGGTGACAATAAGTGTAGTGGATGTATGCATTGCTCTTTGTTGTGCTGTGTTCACAGACCCCCCACGAAACGTCCTTTGACAAAGGTTCCTTTTGGATCAAATTGGTTTTTCAGGCGTTGCATCAGGCGGAAATTCGCGCCTGGTTCGCCCCAGATGTTGATGCGGCGTTTCAGATCAACCGGGCAGCGCTCGACCACCAGGCTGCCCCGGGCAGTTCGAGCATGTTGACGCAATTCAGTAATGGCTTCAACCAGGCGAGGCGTAGCGTCGCCGGGGCGCAGTTCTATGTACAGGATGCCGTTGCCCGCGTGCGCGATCACCGCAGTTTCCAGCTCGTGACGCCGGCAAATCTCCTCCAGCTTTTGCAGATAAGAGGTCATTTGCGAGACCAGAATCGCTGCTTTGCAGGTCACAGAGCCGTTGAGATGTTCGCGGATAGCGTTCCAGAACCGTTCCTGCTCATCTCCCGCCAGGTCGTCGCCGAGTAATGCGCCATTGGTGCGCGCGATCAGGCGAGCCTCGTCTATCTGGCGCTCGATAGTTGTCAGATTGCCCTCGAAGCTGAGAGCCAGGGTGTAGCCATCGGTCGGCAAATTCAGACCGAAGAAGTCGCTCATATCGTTGGCTGCGCCAGCGTCGATGAGTTCCAGCGCGCTGGGGGTGAGCAGCGAACCCAGCGTTGCGGTGACGGTCTGCATGGCGTCCTGGCAATTGGAGAATGTCAGCAGCAGCGTGCGCTCATGGGCCGGGATAGGTTGGAGCTTAAAGTTGGCTTCGACGATGATACCAAGTGTGCCCAGCGAGCCGATGTAGAGCTTATTCAGATCGTAGCCAGCCACATTTTTGACGACTTTTCCGCCGCTGCGCGCAATCTCCCCGCTGGCCTGCACTACCTGCAAGCCGATGACCAGATCGCGAGCGGTGCCATAACGCAGACGTTTGGGGCCGCTCGCATTGGAGGCCAGAATCCCACCAATGGTACTTTGAGCGGGATCGGGCGGGTCCAGAGGTAGCCACTGACCTTTAGTCGCCAGGTGGGCTTGCAGGCGGGCCAGCGAAATGCCCGCCTCCACCTGGCAGGTCAGATCGGGTGCCTCATGTTCCAGTAAGCGCGTGAGTTTGCCAGTTTCGATCAGAATATCGAGTGTTTCAGGAATGGCGCCCAGGTGCATACGCGAGCCTCCGCCGCGCGCCAGGGTGGTCAGGCCATGCTGATTGGCCAGCGCCACCACGCTGGCGATCTCCTGAGCGCTTCCCGGCGTTACTACCAGGCGCGGTAAGAGGCCATCTATCGCGTAGGCGCTCAGATGCTCAGGTTCGTTTGTGGCCTGGAGGCCAGGAATATTCTGCTGAATGTCGCTAAGAAAAGTATCGATTTCTATCATGACAAACTACGCCTCCGGTACGTAGGACTTTTGTATGCGCTGATCGCGCCCCGACCGTTCATCCCCCCTTAAAGTTGTTTGACTTCGGCGCAGCGTCCCGGCTGTGGGAAAAGCTTGCCCGGATTCAACAACTGGCGAGGATTCCAGGCCATGCGCACCTGTTGCATAATGCGCAGATCCAGCTCGCTGAAGATCAGCGCCATCTCCTCCTGTTTTTCCAGACCCACGCCATGCTCACCCGTGATGGTCCCGCCTGCTTCAGCACAGGCCTGGAGAATTTCATGACCAGCCTGGCGAACCCGCTCAACTTCGCCAGGAACATGCGAATCGAAAAGGATCAGCGGGTGCAGATTGCCATCGCCGGCATGAAAGACATTGCCCACACGCAGCCCATAGCGCGCACAGATTGAGCTAACTTTCTCCAGCACCTGGGGCAGGCGCGTGCGGGGCACAACCCCGTCCTGGACATAAAACTCCGGGCAAATGCGGCCTACAGCCCCGAAAGCATTTTTGCGTCCCGCCCAGAAGCGCTGGCGTTCTTCCTCGTTCGCGGCAATACGTACCGAACGGGCATGGTGGCTCTCGCACACGCGTACAATAGCCTCGACCTGTTCACGCACATCTTCAACCAGCCCCTCTGCTTCCATCAGCAAGACGGCTGCCGCGTCCAGGGGATAGCCGGCCTGCGAGTCGGCCTCAACCGCTTGCAGAATCATCTGATCCATCATTTCAATCGCCGAGGGAATGACGCCGGAAGAAATAATCTCTGAGACGGTATTTGACGCGTCGTCGAGATTATCAAAGATGGCTACCAGTGTTTTGACTGCTTCGGGCAGATGAACCATCCTGACGATGATCCTGGTTACAATGCAGAGGGTACCTTCGGAGCCGATAATCAGACCGGTCAGATCGTAACCTGGCGCATCGGGTGTCCAGTCGCCAACCTGGAGAATTTCACCCTCGGCGGTCACAATTTCCAGTCCCAGCACATGGTTGGTGGTAACTCCATAAATCAGGGTGTGTGGGCCACCGGCGTTTTCTCCCACGTTACCGCCGATAGTGCAGGAGCGCTGGCTGCTGGGATCGGGTACATAGTAGAAACCAGCGGGATTGAGGGCGTTGCTCAGGTGCAGATTGACCAGCCCCGGCTGCACGACTGCCCGCAGGTTCGCGTAATCTACTTCGAGGATGCGATTCATACGCGCGAAGGCTACCACAATCCCCCCGTAAATAGGGATCGCGCCGCCGCTCAGCCCTGTGCCGGCGCCGCGTGGAACCACCGGGACATCATAGCGAGCCGCGATTTTGACAACTTCGGCGACCTCCTCGGTCGTCGAGGGAAGCACGACAATATCTGGCCTGTTGCGATCAATAGACGCGTCATACTCGTAGAGCATCAGATCATATGGGGAGGATAGAACGTAACGGGCTCCCAGCAGCGCGCTGAGTTCGCGTACAACCTCCGCCTTTGTGGACGCAGAGAGGCGCTCAAAAAGGGGAGACGCTCCAGCGCTGGGAAGCTCTGTGATGCTCATAAATTTGCTCCTTTGGCGTGGTCAGGCCCAGGCGCCGTTACGTGGTAGTCAACAATGCTCCTATGAGCATAATACCATGCGAGAAGCCCAATTGGAAGCAGCCAGGCCAGCCGTTTATCTCGCACATACCCCCTGGATATCCCCTGATGGTCCTCAAGATGTGCGAGAGAGCCACCAGCCGCCAATGAGTGTTCCCACGAGGATGAGCGAGAGAAAGGCAATCAGCGCTATTGTCCATCCGCCAGGGCTGTTGCTTTGCGGCGTCGGCGGGTCTGATGGTGGACTCGTCGCTTGTAATGCCGGGTCTGGAGACGCCGTGCCTTCAAGAGGAGGCGTGGGAGTCAGCGGAAAGCTAATCTGGCTCCAGGGCGGTTGCGTTCCCGAACTGACTGGCTGGTTTGGGGAGCCAGTTCCCGGTGAACTGGTCGTTCCCGGCCCGGACGTGGCGGTTGGTTGCGGAGTCGGCGACTGAGCCTGGCCGATGCCGTTGTTGCTGGCGTCAATCGTGGGACTGCCGGCGTAGAGCCACGTTGCCGAGCCATCGGGCACGCGTGCATAAGACTGATCCGGCTGAAGTTCAGGCAGCACGGCCTGATCGATGGTAACGCCGCCAATGCTCAGGGTGATATTCCAGTTGGCAGGAGA
>DASZXF010000195.1:0-7006 GCA_035546055.1 Ktedonobacteraceae bacterium | reverse complement strand
GAACGCCTGCTAGTCACCATTTACGGACGCGCGAGATGTAAGGTCAGCGGTCCGGTGGCCGAGGGGGATTTGCTCACCCTCTCCGATCAGCCAGGGCACGCTCGCGCTCTTTCTTTCGAGCAGCGAGTATTGCATAGAGGCATACTCTTAGGGAAGGCTCTCGCCAGCTATGACCCGGACCAGCCCGCCTCGTCGAATCCGATTGAAATGATGGTGCTGCTTCAGTGATTGGCATCCCTGGAGGGGAATGTCCCGATGCTCTGGTGTACTCAGGAGATGTCCCCTCATTCTATTGCTGGATGGCGTGTATCTTGAGGCCACCGCCACCCTCTCACCGACGAACCTGTTCCAGATGGAGGTCGAGCTGGAACAGGTTGAGAGGGTGGCGGATCTCTCTTCTCTGAGATTTTCGCGACGCAGCCGAGATGTACGTCATCGGCCATCGTTACCCGTTAGAGCGCGCATGGTGGCTCAAGGAGCAGCACCGATGGCACGCAGGCCGGTTCAGCCAGGCGAAGAAGTTCGTAGCCCATACCAGCCAGGCCGGTCATAAAGCCAGGGGTTTCTATACCCAGAGGCACGCCTGCCACCCAGCCACAGGCGTGAATACTTTCCAGCACCACCGAGGTAGTTTCTGCCAGCAAAGTACGATAGCGCGCATTATCAAGTTTCTGCGTGGCCGTGACCAGCAAATCCAGGTTGCCCAAAGCCCCGTGGCAGAGTGAATGATTATCTTTCAAACCCTCGCGTACCGTCGTCTGGATAGCGATGTCTATCTCCTGGTGGACCTGTTCATCATCCAGAAAAGGCAGGCTGCCGACCCGGCCCAGGCCGATGCCAGCGGCGCCATGACACCAGGCCACCATCATTGGCGCGCGGCCCGTCTCTGCTGTCTGCTGCTTAGCAGACTTTCCCCGCGCCAGTTGAGCCGCGAAGGTGCGCAAATCGGCCCAGTTCTGGTCAGCTGGCTGATAAAGGCTGCGATCATAGGCCAGAGCCTCCAGAGCTACCTGACGATAATGTGTCTTCCCGCTCATAGAGGCCAGGTGTAATAAACTGAGCGCAATACCCGCAGTACCATGAGCGAACCCACCTAAAGGCTTTTCAGTGGGCACCGTCTTCCAGGCCATCCCCTGCTTCATCGTCTGTGCAGTAGCCAGCAAACGATCTCCACACTGGCAGGCCACCTGGAGCGTCATTGGATCGGGATGTTGCCTGTATAAGCCGAGCAAGGCAAGAATACAGCCAGCCACACCGCCAACAATATCCAGGGTTTGATCCTGCTCGATGAGCGGGGGCAACAAGGTTACCAGATCCCGGGCTTCCCTGAGCAGCCCGGGATCATGCCAGAGAACGCCAAGGTGAGTCAGCACATACAGAGTGGACCCCAGGCCATTAAATGTTCCCAGTTTGACCCGCTGGACTTGCTTACGTTGCAGACTGGTCAAAGCCTGTACCACCCTGAGCGAGTTCTGCGCGAGTTCCGTATAGCGTGCCTCCCCGGTCATAGCGCCGAGATATCCCAGAAAAAGAGCTATGCCGCTGGTTCCATTGTAAAGATCAATGTCTGTAGGAAGCAAGCTCCAGGTCTGATCGTCAATCGCACTTACTCCCAGCCAGCTGGCGCCAGAGGCGCTCCGCATGGCCAGCGCCTCCAGGCGGTCCCCCGCCGCACATGCCGCCTGGATCAGATCAGCTCGTGTACAGGGCTGACGCACCGCCGGTTTGATCTCCAGCACCTGGCCTGTCACGCGTTCAGGCCCGACCATCAAGGTTGACAGCGCGGCTTCAATAATCCAACACTGACGAGCCATATCCTGGGCATCCAGCGAGCGCAGACGCTGCCGAACAAGATCCAGGCTGGATGCAGGAAAAATATTCTCCAGTACCTCGCGATCAGAAGTAAAAAGCATATGACCTTCCGCGCAGGTACTGAAAAAAGGAATATCTCCGCGCCACAGATCCCGCCGTTCCGCCGCCAGCACTTTGGCGAGGAAGGGCCGCATCTCAACTTCGCGCCAGAGCTGATCGAAAAAACGGTCACGTGCTAACGCATCTTGTAAGAGATCTGGATGAAAACTCTCGCGCAAAAGATGAGCATACCTGCGCGTCGGGCGAAACAGTAAGCGTATCTCATCCCCGGCAAAGTCTGGCAGAACCTCGGCGATCAGAAGTTCTCTCTGCTCCTGTAATAAACGATACATGCACTCGAAGCCATGAAGGAGATGCGAGCTATAGGACAGGATATCAACCTCCTCTCCATGCAGACGCGGACGATTTTGTCCGCCTGGAATTTCAACCCGCTGCCGCACCAGGCGCATCTGGTCTGTGCCAGCCCCCTCCCAGCGTGGTACGGCGAAAGGAGTCAGTTGCCCTTCATGGCCACCCATGCCGCTCAGGTCGATGCCGGCGGCCTCGTTGTTGGACCAGATCCGACAGGGTAACAGGCCAATCCGAAAAACCGAGTTGTCCACGGCGTATTGCCCGGATTGCGCAGGCTGCGCGGGATCATCCCCGCCCATCGGTGGATGAAACAGCGCCTCAAGATCGACAAAAATCGGATATTCTCCCACCGCAATCACATTCTCTATATGCATATCTACAGCATTGCAAGCATAGAGCAAGGCGAGATAACTGCCCTGGCGCTGAAAGAAACGCGCCACCTCCTCCTCTGTCGTACAGCTTTGCGCGCGTACAAATTCTGACCAGCCATAGGTGCCCCGGTCCAGAACGTTGATAGTATTGAAAGGGGGCTGGGCGCCGTGAGCATTGAGCCAGGTCAGAAGGTGCTGGAAATGCTGATCCAGAGCCAGCGAACGTGGCTTATAGAGCAGTTGCAGACCGGACTCAAAAGTCAGGATCAGCACGCTGCGTCCCTGGCGATGGGCATCGCCTGCTCCACTCTGAATAGCGAGCAGCTTTCCAGGCTCCTGCTCCGGGGCAAAGAGCGCGCAGAGGCGCGGCCAGTCAGCACAGAGATGCTCCAGAAACTCCCGCGTGTAAGCCACCCAGTGGTCCAGTGCGATGACAATCTGGCGTGCCAGGACCGGGTACTCCTCCAACAACGCCAGAATATTTCCTTCCTGGCTCATATGCTGAATAAAATGCTGAAAACGCTCCTCGGATGTCTCTCCACTCAGCTTTCCCTCAAGCCGCGCGATATGCATTTCGAGCACAAAAACTTTACTGATAGTTGCCAGAATATGTTCAGAAAGGGGTAGAAAAAGCTCTGGAAGAATCTGCCGGGCTTCAAAAGGCAGGCTTGCGTATTGCTGACGCAGGGTTTGCACAACTGGATTCAGGCGTGCCACACTGTGTTTAAGCAGAGGTAACAGGGGCTTGAGATAGTGAGCCAGGGATGTTTCCTCAAGAGACCAGGGAATCTCGTCACTTATCCGGGCGTTCTCTTGAAAAGCTTCCCGCAAGGTAGTCATCCATGCTGGCTCGGACGCGGTGCGCAGATATGCCTCCTGCAAGGTCGCGACTGGCTGAGACAAAAGAGAGAGCAGCTCATCCTCACTCAATGAATCTTGAGCAAGCCGTTCAGCAAAGAGCGTCCCCTGCTCAAAGGGGCGCTGTGTTTTCCACTCTTGCAGACGCCTGCGCGCTTTTTGTCCTTCCAGAGATTCAAGATCCGCGCCCTGAGAGGCATATGTCCTGTAGAGAACCGCCCGCTCGGCCAGGGAGAACGCGCGGTACCAGTTAGGACTCTGTAAAATGGTGGTGGATAGTTGTGCCCCTGACGCCAGAGGTTCCTGGATATTCATTCTCTGCCTCTCTTCCTGCATACTAATCTTCAATCTCTCCTGCCATGCCCCGCCGTCCGGCTTCAGATACGCCTTTTCTTTCTTAGCCATCTCAAGTGCGCAACCGGTGGCCTGCCTGGATGATCGTAAAAAGGGAGAGACAGGCGCTACCCTCTCCGTCAGGAGTCCGCAAAGACCAGCGCCGCTGCTTCAGCGAGGCGCCCGGAACCGGCCTTTCTTACCTCCATAGCGAGGCAGCGTCTATCCCTCCCCTGGTTGCTTGTTGTGTGTGTGCAATGATGCCCGGCCCGAAATGCTCCACGCCGGACATCATTATGGCTGGGCGAAAGGACGTTGAATCGTCCTAGTGTGCTGTGCTATGAACCGGGTACGTCAGGCGTTTTACAGGCAAATGACGCTACACAGCACGCTATTCAAACAAATGCTGAGGTTTACGCAGCAAGTGTTGCTGCCACCGCAGTTGCTGGTCATGCCCATGATATCGCCAGCTTCGTCTTCGGCAATTTCCACCGCGCCGACGGGATTCTCAGGCAGCAGAGCGAGTTCGTCAGCGCTCAAAGTTTTGCGATACTCGGCATCTTTCCAGGCGCGTGCGATGTTGATGTTCATAAAATGTTCCTTTCTTTCGCGCGACCCCTTTTCCCGGGATCGTGCTGATGCGCTCCTCCAGGGGAGCTTCGACAATACATGTGGCGGCGCGTAGCACGCCGGCCTCCGCTGTCCTCTTCTCGCTTCAAGCGAGCATTCATGTGCCTATCGTGGTAAGCGATGGTCAGGCACATCATCTTTCTCAAGAGCGGAGAGACGAACGCGAAACTCAACGCCACAAACACATCACCCGACAACACGGGTTTCCCGACTCCTGCCGCCGAAAAAGGGACTGCCGGGGGGCTTGCTCAACCGGATCATTCCTCGATTGCTTCCACCCCATCAGGCGCTTGCTGACGTTGCACCAGTCTGGCGTAATGTCCATTGCGTCTGAGCAATTCCTGATGTGTTCCCTGTTCTACAATACCGCCCTGATCGAGCACCAGAATAAGGTCCGCGCGTCGAATGGTACTCAGTCGGTGTGCGATAATGATCTGGGTTGAGGCCAGGTTCGCGAGATTCTGTTCCACCAGCAGCTCTGTACTTGCATCCAGCGCGCTGGTCGCCTCATCCAGTAAAAGCAGAGCAGGGGAGTGCGCTAACGCGCGAGCCAGGACCAGGCGCTGGCGCTGGCCGCCCGATAGAGCGCTTCCCTGTTCCGAGACCGGTGTATCGTATTTCATCGGCATAGAAAGGATATCTTGCTCAAATGCCGCCAGTTGCGCCGCGCGTCTGACCTGCTCCATCGGCATGGCCGGGTCATTGAAGGCAATATTCTGGCGAATAGTTCCACTAAAAACGCTGGCCTCCTGCATCACCACGCCAAACTGGGCACGAACTGCCTGGTAGTTGAGTTCACGGAGAGGCTGACCATCATACAAGACCTCTCCCTGGGTTGGGATCAAAAGGCCAAGCAGGATCTTGCCAAGCGTGCTTTTCCCTGATCCTGTCCGTCCCACCAGCGCGATCTTCTGACCTGGTTCAATCTCCAGCGTGATATCGCGCAGAACCTCAGGCGATTCGGGATCATAGCGAAAGCTGACCTGCTTCAGAACGATCTTGCCGGTTAACTGACCGGGATCGCGCGCGGCCTCACCCTCCTGTTCCGGTCTGGCTTGCAGAACATCGGTCAGACGTTCGAGATGGGAACGCATGATTTGCAGGCTCTGCGCGCTACTTACCAGAGAGAGAAAGGGGGTAAGAAAAGCGCTGGCCAGGACATTGAGCGCCAGCATTGTGCCAACTTGCAAGGTTCCATGAAGCACCTGGAGCATACCCACCCAGAGGAAAACCAGCGGGGCAAGCGCCTGCAGCAAGCTGGTAGCCGTTTCCAGGCAGGCCGAAAGCGTGCTTCTCCGCGCCGAGATGTTGAGTTGGGTAAAGAACAGATTGGACCAGTAATTGAACGCTCGCTGTTCCGCGCCCGCTGCTTTGAGAGAGACTATATTGCCCAGTGCCTCATTGACATACCCCTGCGCCTTCCCCTGCGCGATTAGTTCTCGCATCGAAAGATTGTGGAGGGCACGCGTGGTACAGAGCAGTAATATCATTTGCACCAGCCCCAGCCCCAGCGCCAGAACCCCCATCGTCCAGGACTGCCAGATGAGAATACACAGATAGATCACCACAAAACTGCCGTCCAGCACAGTTGAAACCAGCCGCGTACTGAGCGTATCACGAATCAGGGTATTGCTTGCCAGCCGGGTCAGAATATCTCCGCTGGAACGCACCTGAAAAAAGCGGAGCGGTAACGTCAAAAGGTGCTCGAAAAAGGTCAGCATCATATACATATCTACGCGGGTCTGCAAAAAGACCAGGAGAAGAGCACGCAAGAAGGTGGTGATGAATTGAGTGCAGAAAAGCACAAGAATGCCCAATCCCAGCAACCAGATCAGCGATAGCGCGTGCTGCGGCACAATCTGATCAACCACCACTTTGGTCAATAACGGCACGCTTAATCCAAAGAGCTGGAGCAGCCCGGAGGCCAGGAGCACCTGCCCAAGAAGTCCGGGAGCCTGTTTGAGGCACGCCATCAGATACGCACGTCCCTCACGCGGAGAGGAACGCCTCTCTTTGTGGAAATGCGCTCCCGGCTCAAGCAAAATGACAACCCCCGTAAAGCCGCTGTCAAATTCGTCCATGGGGATGCGCAGACGACCAGCAGCCGGATCAACCACCTCAACATACCTGGCAGACCAGCGTTCCAGGACCAGAAAATGCTCAAACCCCCAGTGAATAATCGCTGGCAGGCGCACCGAGCGAAAATCGGTGCTTGGCAGAGAAATCATGCGCGCCCGCAAGCCGTAAGCCTGCGCTGTACGCAGCAACTGGCGCGCCGAAAGCCCACCGCGCCCTATCACACAACGCTCACGCATTTCCGCCAGCGTCGTCTCGCATCCATAATAACGTAGGATCATCGTCAGACAGGCCGCGCCACACTCAACTGCACTCATCTGCATAATCTGGGGCACTTTCGCCCTGCGCAGTTCCCCCCAGGTGGCCCGCACACGTGGCCAGAAAGACTGCGCCTGCTGCGGCTCCGCTCTTTTAGATACCTGAGAAGTCATACCTTTACCCCCCCAGTCCCTGATACACGGCCCATAGTACCCCCAACAACCCCAGCAGCGAGAGTCCCAGCAACCCCCAGCCGA
>DASZXF010000194.1:0-1890 GCA_035546055.1 Ktedonobacteraceae bacterium | reverse complement strand
ACCCCCTATCGCCTGTGCTGCACGGCTACACCAGCTCCCAACGATGTGATGGAACTCGGCAACCATGCGGAGTTCCTGGGCATTATGCCCTCCAATGAGATGCTCATGCGCTGGTTCATCAATGACACCATGAGCAACGGCCACTACCGACTCAAAGGGCACGCCCAGAAGGCCTTCTGGCAATGGGTGTCCTCCTGGGCCGTCTCGCTGCGCAAGCCCTCTGATCTGGGCTACGCCGATGAGGGCTTCCTCCTGCCTGAACTGCGTGTCCAGCACCGGTACGTCACCACGGATACCGCCGTAGGCGTCGAGGAGGGTCAGCTCTTCCGCGCCCCGGTGATGAGCGCGACCACTCTGCATAAAGAAATGCGGCTCACGGCCCCGGAGCGGGCGCAAGCTGTCGCGGAGCTGGTCAACGGCAGCGCAGACGCCTGGGTGATCTGGTGCAATACGAACTATGAGGCCGATGAGCTCGTGAAGCGCATTCCTGATGCTATCGAGGTCCGTGGCTCTGAGAGCGTCACTGACAAGGAGCGCAAGCTCACGGCGTTCACCCAGGGGCGCGAGCGGGTCATCATTACCAAACCGGGCATTGCGGGCTATGGTCTGAACTGGCAACACTGCCATCACACGGCCTTTGTGGGTCTTTCCTACTCGTTTGAGGACTTCTATCAGGCCGTGCGCCGGCTCTATCGTTTCGGTCAACAGCATCCTGTCGAGGTCGTGATCGTCGCCGCAGAAACAGAAGCGCCGCTGGTTGCCACGCTGGAGCGCAAAATCCAGGCCCATCTCCAGATGAGCGAAGCCATGCATGTCAGCGCGGGCCAGCTCACCTTGCAAGACGATCTCCAGTTGCAGCGCCACGAGCGTTTTACGCTGGAGCAGGGCACGAACTGGCAACTCTATCACGGCGATTGCGTAGCCGTGACGCGCACCCTGGCCGATAACAGCATCGACTTCACCATCTTCAGTCCGCCATTCAGCGGCCTCTACATCTACTCGGACGCCATTGAGGACATGGGCAATTCAGCCAGCGACGAGGAGTTTTTTCGCCACTTCGATTTCCTCATTCCTGAACTGTACCGCGTGACCCGGCCAGGTCGGCTGTGTGCGGTGCATTGCAAGGATCTGGTGAGCTACAAATCGCGCGATGGCGCTGCCGGGCTGCGCGACTTCTCTGGCGAGATCATCCGCCATTTCAGCGCTGCCGGCTGGCAATATCACTCCAAAGTCACCATCTGGAAAGACCCGGTGATCGAGATGCAGCGGACCAAGGCCAATGGCCTGCTCTACAAGACGCTGCGGGCGGACGCCTCCTACTCCCGCCAGGGCATGCCCGAATATGTGCTGATCTTTCGCAAATGGCCCCATAGTGAGGAGGACGAAGAGCAGCAAACCCCAGTCACGCATACGAAAGAGGACTTCCCCCTGGAGATGTGGCAGCGCTATGCCTCGCCCGTCTGGTTCGATATTCGTCAAACGCGGGTGCTCAACGTGGAGCAGGCCCGCGAAAGCCAGGACGAGAAGCACATCTGTCCCCTCCAGCTTGACGTAATCGAGCGCGCCGTTCAGTTGTGGAGCAATCCGGGTGAGGTGGTCTTCTCTCCCTTTGCCGGCATTGGCAGCGAGGGTTACGAAGCGCTGCGCCTGGGACGCCAGTTCATCGGCATTGAACTCAAGCACGCCTACGCCCTGGCCGCGCGCAAGAACCTGGAGCGCGTCCTCCGAGAGCGTACACAGGCAACCCTGTTTGACGATCTGATCGCAAGTGAGGGACTGGACGCGCCTGCTGCGCAGATGACCCTCGACCTGGAGGTGAGCGTATGAGCATTGTTGGGCAACCAGAGACAATCCGTTTCTATTGCGGGGTGAATGAGAAAGACTGGAATC
>DASZXF010000193.1:0-5225 GCA_035546055.1 Ktedonobacteraceae bacterium | reverse complement strand
CTCTCTCCATTGATGATCGAGTCTTTTCCAGCCTGAGAAGAGCTTTCGGCGCTTCACAGCTTGACAGTTCAGATATCACTCCTATATAGTATCTTTGGTACATTGCAGCAACAATCAAGCAGAGATATGCTATCATTAAACTTTTTGTGCCTTAATAGGGCCTGTTTACCTTTACCAATGGAGGTAGGCCGACGTGTCACCGACAACATATATTCTCGTTTTATTCGGTCTGGTGCTGGGAGCGGCTGTAGCGCTCTGGGTAGGCAACCGATTGGGAACGGAACGCAATAAACGCGTGTTTGAAGAGCGGTTGCGTGCTGAAAAAGAGGCCAGCGAGAAACGCCTGTTAGAGCTGCAGGTGCAGCAAAATGAGGCGCTGCGCGAGGCTCGCGAGGAGACTGCACGTCTTCGCTCAAGCATGGAACATGAAAACGCTGAACGGCGCTCTGAACTGTTACGCCAGGAGCGCCGTTTACAACAAAAAGAAGAAACGCTGGAACGCAAAATAGACGCTCTGGAACAGCGCGAACGTAAACTGGGCCAGCGGGAGCGCACGCTGGATCAGATACGCGACGAATTGGAGTCGCTCAAGCAGCAGCAACAGTTGGAACTGGAACGCGTGGCTCATCTGTCGGAAGAGGAGGCCAAGGAGGTGCTGCTGACTCGCGTGGAGAGCCTGGTGCGCCAGGAGGCGTCCCGGCGCGCTCGTATGATCGAGGAGTCGGCGCGCGAGGAGGCGGAGACGCGGGCGCGCGAGATCATTACCCTGGCGATCCAGCGCTGCGCGTCCGACCAGGTGGCCGAGGCGGTGGTCTCGGTGGTGCCCCTGCCCAATGATGAGATGAAGGGGCGCATTATCGGACGCGAGGGCCGCAATATCCGCGCGCTGGAGGCCGCGACGGGCATCGATCTGATTATCGATGATACCCCGGAGGCGGTGATTCTCTCCGGCTTCGATCCGGTCAGACGCGAGGTGGCGCGCGTGGCGCTGACCCGGCTGATTATCGATGGACGCATTCACCCGGCGCGCATTGAGGATGTGGTGGCCAAGGCACGGCAGGAGGTTGATGTGATTGTGCGCGAGGCCGGCGAGAGGGCGGCACAGGAGGCCAATGTCCACGGCCTGCCGCCGGATCTGTTGAAGATCCTGGGCCGCCTGCATTTCCGCACCAGCTATGGACAGAATGTGCTGGCTCACTCGGTCGAGGTTTCGCTGCTGGCGGCCACGATGGCCCACGAGCTGGGGGCCGATGTCAATATCTGCAAGACCGCTGCACTCTTGCACGATATGGGCAAGGCCATCGATCAGGAAGTCGAGGGACCACACGCCATTGTGGGCGGGGAAATCGCGCGCCGCTTTGGTCGCTCGCCCAAGATTATTCATGCCATGGTGGCTCACCACGCCACGGAGGCGGAACCGCAAAGTCTGGAAGCGGCGATTGTGCAGGCGGCTGACGCCATTTCGGCGGCCCGGCCTGGCGCGCGCCGTGAAACCATTGACCTGTACATCAAACGCCTGGAGGCGCTGGAGAGCATCGCCAATTCGTTCGGCGGTGTGGAGAAATCCTTCGCCATTCAGGCCGGACGCGAGGTGCGCATTATCGTCAAGCCGGAGGAGGTCGATGAGTTTTCGGCTGATCGCCTGGCCAGGGATATCGCGCACAAAATTGAAGAAAGCCTCGATTATCCTGGCCAGATCAAGGTCTGCGTGGTGCGCGAAACCCGCTCGGTTGATTACGCCAGGTAATCGATTTCTCCTGAATGTTTGTAAGAAAGTAATCTATGGCCAATTATATCGATCTGCATACGCATTCAACCGCCTCGGATGGCCTTTACTCGCCGAGCCGGCTCCTGCACATGGCCCACGAGGCCGGGCTGCGGGTGCTGGCTCTGACCGATCACGATACGACCAACGGCGTGGCCGAGGCCGCTGAAGCCGCGCGCGAACTGGGTATCGATTTTATCCCCGGCATCGAGATTAATACGGATAGCAATGGTGGGGAAATCCATGTGCTGGGCTATTTCCCGGATCTCGCCCAGCCCGCCTTTCAGGCTGTGTTGAGCACGTTGCGCGATGCCCGCGAACGCCGGGGGCAGCGCATGGTAGAATTGCTCAATGAAAACGGCATTCACATTTCCTGGGAGCGCGTGCGTGAGATCGCGCAGGGAACTGTCGGACGCCCGCACGTGGCCAAGGCCTTGATCGAGGCCGGCTACGCCCAGAGTGTACCGGAAGCCTTTGATAAATACATCGGCAAGGGCTGCGTGGGCTACGTGCAGCGCTATCGTCTGAGCCCGGTTGACGCGACCCGGCTGATTGACAGCGCCAATGGTCTGCCTGTGATCGCTCACCCGCTGACCGTACCCGGTCTGACGACGCTGCGCGAGTGGCTGCCGGAACTCTGCGCGGCTGGCATGGTCGGCCTGGAAACCTACTATGGTCCTTATACGGAGAGCGAGGAGCGAGAACTGCGCGCGCTGGCCGAGGAATATCACCTGATTCCCACCGGCGGCACCGACTTCCATGGTCCCGGCATCCATCCCACACCGCTTGGAGGCCGCTACGTGCCACCCACTGCAGTTGAGCGTCTGAAAGCTGCCGCCGCGCAGCGCCAGGGCCGCGTTCCCCCGACCTTTGAACTGCCCGCTCCCGTCGAAGAAAAATAAAGAGGTGTGGTGACCATGCTTTCTTGCCCGTTTTCAGCCAGGAAGCATGGTCACTGTCATATTGTCTACGCGAAGCGCCGCAGAACTTCCATGCGCCCGGCCATGCGCCAGCGACTTCCCTCGCTGTGCTCCTCTGCCGCCGGATGCAGACGCGCCTGCTCCTCCTGAAACTGTTCCTGCATGAGCAGGGCACCGACCAGGGCGGCTACCTGTTCGGAGGTGATGGTTTCGGAGACCTGAGCCGGCTCTGCCGCTGGCTGATCGACGTGAGTGTTCCATTCTTCCGCGATGAAATCGGTTGAGAAATCGCCCGCCAGGTAACGTGGATGATCCACCAGCCAGCGCGCAAAGGGCAGCGTGGTGCGCACGCCGATAATCTGATACTCGTCCAGCGCCCGGCGCAGACGCGCGATAGCCTGTGTACGATCCTGTCCCCAGACGATCAGCTTGGAGAGCAGCGGATCATAGTACAGCGGCACCTGCAAGCCCGCGTAGAGTCCGCTATCAACGCGCACACCAGGGCCGGATGGCTCCTGGAGCGCCTGCACCATGCCGGTCGCGGGCAAAAAGTGGTTTGCTGGATCTTCGGCTGAAATGCGGCATTCGATGGCCGCTCCGCGAAAAACAACCTGCTCCTGCGTAAAGGAGAGCGGCAGACCAGCCGCCACGCGGAACTGCTCCTGGACAAGATCCAGCCCGGTACACCATTCAGTCACCGGATGCTCCACCTGGATGCGCGCATTCACCTCCAGAAAATAGAAGTTGCGATCCGGCCCCAGCAAAAACTCGGCTGTACCTGCATTAACGTAGCCAATGGAGCGCATCAGTTTGACCGTCGCTCCGGTGATGTGCTGGCGCAGTTCTTCGTCAATGACAGGCGAGGGAGACTCCTCGATCAGTTTTTGATGGCGCCGTTGAATGCTGCATTCGCGCTCGCCCAGGTGAACCACATTCCCGTGGGTATCGGCGATAAACTGCACTTCGATATGGCGCGCCGGCGTCACCGCCTTTTCCAGGTAAACGCGGTCGTCGCCAAAAGCGCTTTTTGCCTCGCTGCGCGCGGTCCGCAGTGACGCCAGCAGATCGCGCGGGTCACTGACAAAACGAATGCCCTTACCGCCGCCACCAGCCGCCGCCTTGAGCAGCAAGGGATAGCCAATCTGCTCCGCCATCGCCTGCACAGCCTCGTCGTCCAGTCCATCCAGCAAACCACCCGGCACAATGGGCACATCGGCCCGCTGCGCAAGCGCGCGCGCGGCTGTCTTCTCACCCACCGCGCGCTGTAGCTCAGCCGTGGGACCGACAAAAATCAAACCAGCCTCCACGCAGGCATCCACAAAGGCCGCGTTTTCCGACAGGAAACCGTAGCCGGGATGCACAGCCTGCGCCCCCGCATTACGGGCGGCCTCGATCAACGCCGGGATATGTAAATAGCTCTGGCTGGCCGGGGCCGGTCCGATCTCGTATGCCTCGTCCGCCATGCGCACATGAAGCGACTGACGATCAGCCTCGCTATAGACAGCCACGCTGGTCAACCCCAGATCGCGACAGGCACGAATCACGCGCAGGGCAATCTCACCCCGGTTGGCAATCAGGACTTTCTGAAATGGCCAGCGGGTAACGGGTGAATCTTTCACAGGCAACCCTCCTTTTTCGTCTACTCATCCGACATCATCTCGGCAACATCATATCACGCCAGCACCAATACGAGTCATACCTCCATCTTTGGAGTGAGGCAAAGGTGTTTTGTCAGAAACCGCCTCACGGGCAATAGGAAAAAGAGGTAATCCTGATAGGAAAATTTTCATTTTTGCAGAACTCGATGTAAACTAGTGTAGGAATTTTCCGCGACTTTTTCGTTCCCTGACCGACAGTCTAGAAGATTACACATGTAGCAACGAAGTTAATGTGCCGCCTGAGAAGGGACGCCATTCGACATGCTGAAACTGATCTCAAACTATCCAATATCTCGCCGCCTGATCATCGCGTTCGCCCTGGCGGCCATCCTTCCCAGCGTGATGATTGCCATCATGGGTACTTATTACGTCAATCAGCTCGGCAATCGCAGAACCGCTTCAAGCGTGATTGCCAGCGCTCAGGACAGTACCAATAGCTGGTCGGATTCGCTCCAACACCTTTACACGCAGACAAAAGTTATGGAAAGCCAGGTTTTGTCTGTCTTACAGGCCAACGGTTCAGCCGCGCATAACGCGCTCAGCTCAACTCTGCCTACCAGCGTTAATGAGACTGAACAAGAGGCGACGCAAGTTACCAGCAAACTGAGCGACTACCAGAGACTCTATGATCCTCAGAGCCAGAACATGCAACCGGTGATCAGTGTTCTGGGTCAGATGGATCAGAACGATAACGCTCCCTCTGCTGAGACTAATCTGTTGAATGATGTGACACACACATCCTGGCCGCAATATTTGAAAGCGCAAAACGCAGAACTCGATCTGTTGAAGCAGATCATCTCCCATCCTGACCGCTATCTTGACACAGCCAAAACGGTCGCCACTATTTCCGCTGACTCGACCACCCTGAACACAACTTACAAT
>DASZXF010000192.1:0-22804 GCA_035546055.1 Ktedonobacteraceae bacterium | reverse complement strand
ATCGACATAGGCCAGAGCCGTCGCGATATCAGCCTGCGCCCAGAAGCGATGGTAGTTGAAGGTTGGCGCCGCGCCACCGTTCAGGTACGCCTGCACCTTCGGCCAGGCCGGATCAGACGTGTACTTGGGACGCTCGCTGATGAAGGTCAGCGACGAGTTGATGGTCGCGCCCTGAGCGTTGGTGCCCGTCCAGCCGGACGGTACATAGACCGAAACATTGAACTGGCTGTAGTCAGTGCGCGTCTCCGGGTTGGAAACGCCGATGGTGTCCGAGAAATCGTTCAGCTCATCGGTGAGCAGCGTCTGAGCCAGGGTGCGCGAGGCCGTGTCACCGGACTTGGCCGCGTAGAACAGCAGAGCTTTCGCCAGGGCGCCGGTCACGCCGACATCCTGCGTGGTATCAACCACCGTGACATGCAGACCGGAGTTGTTGACCGAGGTGGTGCTGGAAGTCCAGTTACCGCCCGGCTGGCCGCTCCAGTTCAGCGTCGAGGGGATAGCATACGTGCCATCAGAATTGACCGTGACGACCGACTTGACCCAGGCAATCCACTTGTCCAGGATCGACTTGGCAGTGCTGTTGCCGGTCTCATAGTAATATTCAGCGAAGCGCTCCATGCCCCAGGCCTGGAAACCAAACCAGTTGTTGCTGGGCGGATCATGGTAGACCGGCTCCCAGTCATACGCCTCACCGTAGAAGGTCGGATCGCCAGCAGGCGGCGTGCCATACTGACCGTTCCAGCTGTTGGTCGCGCCACCGGCAATCGCGCCCTCGCTCGACTGCAACCACTGGAAGAACTGCAACTGACGCTGCAAGCTGGTCGCCCAGTCCGTCGGAGCGGTGGGGGACTTCGGCTCCAGCGCGGGCACTGTGCTCAACGCCCAGGCCGCCATGGGATTCTGATAGCCCTGAGCGTCAGCGCCATCACCAATACGCCAGGCCCAGCTCCCGGAGCTAGGCAGCGCGCCACCCCAGGCATAGTACCAGCCGATCAGATTGGTCGAGCTGTTCTTGCCGGAACCGGCGGCGCAGGTCGGGCTGGTGCAGCCCATGGCTTTGAAGTACTTGTCATACGTGCTGTAACGCAGGTAGTCGCCCATCTTCGCCGCTTCGGCGATGTAGGGGGCGATAGTGCTCTCTTTGCCCTGAGCCGAGGCCCAGGTGTAGGCCCAGTAAGCGGCCTGAACCGTGCGCGCATCCGCGTCAGGCGCGTCGGTGTAGCGCCACTGCTGCGAGTAGTTGCTCGTGGCCGTGCCAGCCGAAGGAATATTGAAGAGGCTCAGGAAACCAGTGCCATCGTTGCGGCCCCAGGTGAAGGTTTCACACTCGGGCTGCACAATCGTCTTCCAGACCGACTCCGAAGCGCCGCGCTGGTAGGAGTTGATGTAAGACGGCGAGGTGGTGCCATCACCACAGTGACCATAGCCGTACCAGTTGTCCACGTCGAGCAGCCACTGCATACCATAGACATTGGAGGTGCCATAGGCCGAGGTCAGCTCGCTGTAAAGCGGGTCATTGCCCACCGATATATTGGCGTTCAACTGGGTCGGATAATCAGTAATGTTGGGGGACTCCGGCGCGTACTGCGCGGGGCTGCTGGCATTGTAACCGCTGTTGGTGGGCTGATCGGAAGAGGACGGAATCATGTACTTATCCATCGTCTGCCAGGCCGTCACAAAATGCGACCAGTCGCCGGTTACTTCGCCATACGTCGCCTCCAGCCAGATCCAGTAGCTGAAAGCTTCCGAGGTCGTCTCATGGCCATAGTCCGGGGCTTCGACGATCAGCGTCTCTACCGAATGGTAGGGGATGCCCAGCGAACTGAAGTAGCCATTGTTGGGATCTTTAATCTTATTGTACAGGGTCAAGAAGTCCTGGGTGTAGGTCGACGTGGCTTGCGAAGCCGCGTGAGCCGAGCTTATCTGCTGCGCCCCAATCAGGCCGGAAACGATCAGCAGCAAGGCAAAGACTCCCAGTGACGCGGATTGGATAATCCTTTTTTTTGTCACATAAACCTCCTTGTTAACAACCGACAAAGGAAAGTCGCCAGCCGAGCATGTCGCTATGCCATCCTGGCATATATCCTGTCTGGCGGCTCTTATACTGTGCTTGCTAGTTTTTTCTGCTATCCTCCCTCTTTATGAAAGAATTCCTAAAAATCGTAAATTTCTCACAGGAAGTCATGTTACCGTTTACGATCAGAAGAAATCATGGTACTATACGAGGTGTGCTCGTTTTAACTGTATTGTAATGAGCAGGCGGGACCGGAACAACGACACACACTAGACATCTTGTGAACAGTTGACGGCAAGGAGGAATCTGATGCGGCGGACCTAAAGAAATCGATCTCTGAAGCTCTCCACAAAAAAACCAAGAAAACCACTTGACAAGAAATCGTTTTCTCATTATGTTTTAGTAGTAATACGGCTATTCTAGTAGGTGATAGGTATATTGTGGAATACATTATTTGCCTGTTCGCATCACAAGAATAGCTGGTGGCATACGGAACCTTTGTCATACACTCCGCTGCACAAGATTTCGCCGGCAAGAGGCCTCGAAATTGCGAGCTACAACGAGGTTATTGGAGAACAAAGCATGACACCGAATCGTCGTTTGAAACAGGAGCGCGAACTACGAGGTTGGTCACAGGCCAAGGTTGCCGAACAGATCGGCACGGACGCAACCACTGTAAGTCGCTGGGAACGCGGCCTTTTCTCCCCCACCCCTTACTTCCGCGAAAGACTCTGCACGCTCTTCAACAAAAACGCTGCTGAACTGGGGTTGCTGGACATCGAGTATGAGCCAGATCTTACCGAGTCAAGAGTGCTGACCTCGCGTCCCCCGACTTCGCTGCCGTTTCAGCCGGAGACTGAAAGTCTGCATACGCGAGGATCACAGACCAGTACGATTGCCCCGCCTGCTGCTCCCTCCTGGCCTCGTCGTGGCGATACGTTTGGCTATATCCTGGATAGCGCGGCCCACGATCAGCAGGCGCATACCCTCTGGGAAGATGCGTATGTGCGCGTTATGCGCGGCCAGCGGGCAGAGGCGCAGATTCTCGGCGAGGCCAGCCTGAATGCGTTTGAGCATGTCGGGCATCCCAACGCGGAGGCCTTGCGCGAATGGCTGAAGAAAAATGAGCTGCTATCGGACGAGTCGTCTACTCCCACACGCACGTCCGAGCCGCTCCCACTTCTGGCCAAGCCCCCCAAAAGAACCGTTAAGCAGATGTTCCGCCGGCGCTCAATCGGCCTGGCCATTATTTTGATGGCTCTGACGGCTGTTAGCCTGACGGGGTATATCTTGAACCGTTCTGCCGCGCCCAGTGTACAGGCGGGCGTGCAGAATTCGCCGGTCACGGTCCAGCATACGCAGCTGCCGGGCAGCGATCCTACTTCTTTCGCGACAGCTTCTTCCGCTACGGCGGCGGCTACCAGAGCCCCGGCTACCCCCAAAGCCCGGCCAACGAAGCCGCCTGCCGCGCCGACGAACAATCCACCTGCATCCCCTTCGCTGATGCTGACGATTTCGCCGGCAAGCCTGACACCCAGCAAATGTATGCCGGATCAGGGCTATCGCTGCACGCTGACGCTGAATGTGTTTAGCAAAACACCAGGCACGCTCTCCTGGAAAAGCGATAGCACAGGCATAGCGGCGGTGTTCAGCACAACCAGCGGAACGACGCATTCAGGCGATATGGTCCAGGTGATAGTCTATATTCAAAGCCAGCCAGGACAGCGCGGCCAGTTGATTTTTACCCTGCAATCCTCTACTTCCTCGCTCACGAAAACAGTTTCCTGGCAGGGATAAAGCACTTTTTGCTTGCCAGCTAACTGCTTAGTAAGTGTCTAGCATGTGTTCTGGTCTTCAAACTATGAGGTCGGGTACAGTACCCTCATATATCTCCCTCTTTTCGGGTCCGCGACCTGAGAATGAGGCGGTGAAGACCAGAACACCTGTTATTTTTGGAAGGAGATGTCTTTTTGATGACACAGCACACCACCCGGCACGGAGGGAGGCTCTGGCTTTTCCTGCTGCTGTTCATCTCGCTCCTGCTCTCTCAGGTAGTGGTGGGATGCGGCCAGACCTCTCAGACTCCGGCTACTACTGCGACAACGGACCCGACGACGGTCAGCCAGGCCACGCAGCCGGCTTCTCCAGACCCGGCAGATGCCTCACCTACTCCTGCTTCTACCGAGACAGCCAGCACACCCACCACCCACACAACACCGTCAACCACCCTGAACGGACCAACGAATTTTTTGCTGAATCTGCCCTTTACGTTCTCTGAAGTTCATGGCGTGACCAGCGATGACAGCGGCGCAACTACCACAATTGATGCAACATCTATTAAGAACGATGTAACGCAGGAACTTCACCATATGCTGTTCGTGGTCAGCGGCGATAATTCGATCAAGCTCTATAGCCAGGGCGCTTCCCCGGTGACGGTCCAGCTGGCGTATACCTCCGATGGCAACGCCAATCTCAGCTATACACGCACAGTTGACTCGGAGGCGGGCACAGTCACGATTCTGTTCGTGGGTACGATCAAGAGCAAGCAAATCCACGTCCAGTACGAACAGCAATATACACCATCGATGCTCATTAATGCCCAGGCCAGCGATATTGTCGTGGCCTTTACTGCTCCGGTGCGCCAGGTGGCCACCAATGAAATACCCGCCGCGCCGAGCAATGGCAGCTATACAATGACGAGTCAGGGAGGGGTCGCGCTCTCCTGGTCTGCCGGACAAAACGCCGCCAGCTACGATGTTTATCGCCTGATCTCCGATCAAAATCAGCAATTTCAATTGCTGACTACTGTTAAGAGTACATCATATGCCGATAATTCGGCGGCGACCATTCAACACCTCCACGCCACTAAAGGCATTACATACGCCATTTTTTCTGTCGGTCCTACCGGCGTTGAAAATCCCGGAGGCATTATTGTTTCAGTTTAAAACACGTTTTCCGCATAAAACGTGTTTCTCACCGAGGAGGAACAGATGATACAACCGCAAGATACACGACACCAGGCTCCGCCCACGAGCCAGCAGCCCCAGACGCCGGGCAAAGGCCCGCGCAAGGTCAGTACGCAGGTCAAAGTCGTCGGCGCACTCGCCCTGATTATCTTCCTGGTCGCGGCTGGCTTTCTTTTTATGGAAAATGGCAACAATCCCTCGAACCCCACCGTCAATCCTACCGCGAACAGTAACGTGGTGACACCGGTACTGAGCAAGCCCTGGTGCGCCAGTCCCAACGAGCTGGTCAACGATTTCTATGGCACCAGCATGTCCAGCCTGAGCACCAGCGATGTCTGGAGCGCGGGCAGCCAGATCCGGCATTGGGACGGCAAGAGTTGGAACACCAGCTATACCCCGGCATCTCAGCAGAGCGTGCTGCGCGGTATTCTGGAGGTGGCCGCGAACGATGTCTGGGTCGTGGGCGAGCAGCAGACGAACGGCATGGCTTCGCATCCACTGGTTCTGCACTGGGACGGCTCGAACTGGAAAAATGTGAGCGCGCCCGATATCTCTACCGGCGGTAAAAACGCCCTGGTGGCGCTCTCCGGTACGGGCAGCGACAACCTCTGGGCGGTGGGCTTCTCCGTACCGCTGCAAGGTCCGATGGTGCCGTTGATTGAGCACTGGAACGGCTCAAAATGGAGCGTCAGCCACCTGAGCACGTCCGTCAGTCTGCAATTCACCAGCGTCAAAGCCCTGACTGCCAATAACGTCTGGGCTGTGGGCTACGAATATGGCACGCGCGACGGAAAAAACTTTGTGCAGCCGGTGACTGAGCACTGGAATGGCTCGCAATGGAGTTCTGTGACCAATCCCGACCTGCGGGCAAAAGGCGGCGGCAATCTCTACAGCATCAGCGGGGATAGCGCCGACGATCTCTGGGCGGTCGGCAGTCAGAACAACGGGAGCGCGATGCTGACCGAGCACTGGAACGGCTCAAAATGGAGCATTGTCACCAGCCCGGCAGTCGCGCCAGGCAATAGCAACTGGCTGGCCAGCGTGGCCGTCAGTTCGCCGAATAATGTCTGGGCCGTGGGCCGGGTTGCCAGCAGCCAGGGAGGTTTTGATCCTTTCGTCCTGCACTGGGACGGTCAGCAGTGGCAGGTGTTGAGCGATCCTACCAGTAATGCCGGTGAGCTGGACATCGTTTCCTTTGTCGGCTCTCAGGTCTGGATCGTCGGTCTGCCCAAAACCTCCGGTGGCCATGCCTTTATTGAGACTCTGTGCCCGTAGGCTCAGGGAATGAGCAGCGCTTTACCCTGGATCTGGCGCGCATCAAAGGCCGCGTGCGCTGCGGCGGCCTGCGCCAGAGGATAGGTACGAATGGTGGCCAGCAGACGCCCGGCGGCGGCCTCGGCCAGCGCAAAATCCGCGTAGGAGCGCAGCTCTTGCGCGGGTTTTGCCATTACTGCGCTGATCGGTCGACTGACCTCTACACCTCGCGCGTCTGCTTCGCTCTCCTCGATGGTGGCCCAGGCGCCGGAAGAGAAGCCGTAAAAGGCCAGTTTCCCGCCGTTGCTGGCCGTGGCCTCGAAGGCCTGGCGTCCAATCGTGCCACCAACGGCATCCAGCACCAGATCAGCTCCCCTGCCGCCCGTGGCCGCGCGCACCTGCTCTACCCAGTCGGCCTGACTATAGTCGATGGCGAGATCAGCTCCCAGACGCGAGATCAGCGCCAGCTTCTCTTTCCCACCCGCCGCCCCAATGACTACACCCGCGCCCGCGCCCCTGGCCAGTTGGAGCAGCAAAGAACCCAGACTGCCCGCCGCCGCCGTAATCAGCACCGAGGCGCCGGGCTGCATCTGCACGGCTCTCAGCAAGCCTACCGCCGTCTGACCTGAGAGAAAAATGCCGCTGGCCTGCTCAATGGAGAGTCCTGCCGGCACAAAAAAGACATTCTCTGCCTCGACCACCACCCTCTCCGCGTAGCCGCCGGCGTTGTTAGTGCGCACCACTACCCGCCTGTCCAGCCACGATAGATCACCACCCGCGCCGACCTGAATCACCCGCCCGCCAGCATCCAGTCCCGGCACGTAGGGCAGCGGCACAGGAAACTTTCCTGAACGCATCAGGGTATCGGCAAAAGCCACGCCAGCCGCCTCTACCGCGACCACCACCTGACCCGGCCCGGCCTGCGGCTCCTCCATCTCCACAAGCTGTAGAACCTCCGGCGCACCAGACTGATGAACCTGTATAGCCCGCATGTTATGCTCCTTTTCGTTTTGCTTATTCCTCATTGCGTTGACAGATATTTCGTATTGAGACATACTGTCTTGTATGAAACAACCTGCCTGCTCAAAGTGTAAGCCGAGCAGAGACCGGGGACAAGATTCAACCAGGGAAATATGTCTCGCATGAGACAGGGAGAGAAAAATGACTCACCAGACTGAAGGCCTACGCGTCAAACGTACTCGTAAATTGCTAAGAGAGGCGCTGATTGATCTGATTGAAGAACGCGGCTTTGAAGCCCTCACGGTCGGCGAAATCACCGCACGCGCCCTGGTCAGTCGGGCCGCCTTCTACCGCAATTATCAGGACAAATATGATCTGGTTGAACAGATCTTTGACGAGGCCATGCAAACCCTGCTCGCGGCGGTCGGCCAGCTCAGCCCGGACCGCCCGCCCGAAGTCTGGGTCAACTTTTTCGAGCACATCGCGGCATATGAACGACTCTATCGCGCTTTGCTCGGCAAAAAGGGTAGCCCCTGGTTCGCGCAGAAAATGCGGGCGGCGCTGGCGGAGATGGTCAAAACTCACGAGAACACCCCCAACCGGCAGCATAATATCACACCTGCCATGCTGGCCGACGGCTTTCTGCCCGCTATGCTGAGCGCGCTTTTTGTCAATATCATTACCTGGTGGCTTGAGCAAGGCCGTCCCTATACGCCGCGCCAGGTGGCCGCGCGCTGCTCCGACCTGGCCCTGGCCATTACCACCACAGCCAGCACATGGCAATAACACCTATTCGGCGGCCAGGCGCCGCGTGCTCTCGCGGATAACCAGTTCGGGAAGAAGAATACGCTGATAGAGCTTCATCTCGGGATTAGCAAGGATTTCGAGCAGATAGGTGACAGCCATGGTGTCCTGCTGCTTAAAATCGAAGTCCACCGTGGTCAGGGGAGGCTCGGTGAAAGCGGCCAGTTCGGCGTTGTCAAAGCTCACGACCGAGACATCTTCGGGAATGCGCAATCCGCCCTCGCGCAGAGCGCGCAGAGCGCCGAGGGCCATGGTGTCCGAACCGACCAGCACGGCGGTAAAGGGCTGGCGCGTCTCCAGAATCTGCTTCATGGCGGAGTAGCCATTACTGAAACTATAATGAGATGGGCACATTGGACCCGGCTCCAGCTTGTGCTTGAGCAGCGTTTCCTTCCAGGTCGTATAGCGCCATTCGCCATTGATGAGTTCCATGAGAGGAGGAATGGCGGCGATCTGACGATGCCCCAGGCCGATCAGATATTCCACCGCCATGCGCGTGGCATAGACCTGATCGAAGCCGACCCAGGCCAGGCGCGAATCGGGGTTGTAATCGCGGCGCACCAGGGGAATGCCGTTGGTCAGCTTGAGAAATTGCTCGTCGGGCATACGCAGAGACGGCGCGTAGATCAAAATGCCGTCGATCAGCCGGGCCGAGGCGTGCTCCAGCACCGCTGGCAAACTCCCGGCGCTGGTCGTTGTCACCAGCAGATCATATCCCGCCGCACGGGCCGCCAGGGCCATGTTGTTGATCGAATCGGCAAAACGTCCCGCATACACAACATCCACCACTATCAATTCGAGCGTGCGCGAGCGATTGGTGGTCAGCATTTGCGCGACCCTGCTGGGCACGAAATCAAGAACCTGCATGGCCTGCTGGACCCGCTTGCGCGTGTCCTCCGCTACATTCTCGCTGGAATTCAGGACGCGTGAGACGGTCTGGTAAGACACCCCCGCCTGTCTGGCAACTTCCCGAATAGTCGCCTTTTTCTTTCTCTGCTGGGCCATGGCTGGCTCTTTCTGTCCCCATGTGTGGCTGATTGGACGGTTTTGTTCTTTAATGCTCTGCGTGACCGCTCACAGTATAAAGCGCCCTTTACAGACCTGTCAAGGGGAGAAAATTGCTCAGGTGGGTAGCAGGCCATCCTTATTTCTCCACCAGGGAAACGCTTCTCAGTGGCTTGATTTATCGCGGAAAGGCTGATTATAATATATGTGAACGGTCACATTGCTGTGATTGGCGTCAAAAAGAGGGAATTTATGGACTGGCCAGCGATAGATTGCCCTGATGGGATCACCGCGCGAGCGCAGTATTTTTGGCGAACCCATTACGATGAGGGTACAATGGGCGTAATGACCCGCCGCTCTGGCGGGCAGACAATGGCGTTTGCTGAGTTGTACCCATTTAACAGATAAGGCATCATTGTCATGATTAGTTTAGAGAGGATACGCATCCATGCCACAAGGACGTGCTGACCGCTATTTTTCATCTGATCCGGCGCAGCGCCGGGTTGCGCGCGCGCTGTATGAGCAGGTCCAGGCTCTTCCCCTGGTCTGCCCTCACGGCCATGTCGATCCGCGTCTGCTGGCGCAGGATCATTATACATGGGGAACGCCGGTTGATCTGCTGATCATTCCTGACCACTACATTTTCCGCCTGCTCTATTCGCAGGGCATTGCTCTGGAACAACTGGGGATTCCTCGCCTGGATGGTCAGCCGGTGGAGCAGGATCATCGCAAAATCTGGCAACTGGTCTGCGATCACTGGTATCTCTTCCGGGGAACCCCCACCAGCCTCTGGCTGCGCGACGAGCTGAGCGAGATTTTCGCTATTCACGATCCGCTCAATTCGGCCAATGCCCAGAAGATTTATGACGCCATCGACGCGCAACTGCGCACACCGGACTTCCAGCCCCGGCGCCTCTTTGAGCGTTTCCAGATCGAGGTGCTGGCGACGACGGATGCCGCGACGGCTTCACTGGAGGAGCATCGCCAGATCCGCGCTTCCGGTTGGGGCGGACGCGTCATTCCGACTTTCCGCCCGGACGCCGTGATTAATATCCAGCCGGGCTTTGCCGAGCAGATTGGCCTGCTCGGCCAGGCCGTGGGCCAGGAGATCACCAGTTACCACTCATATATCGCGGCCCTGGAGCAGCGGCGCCGCTTCTTTAAGGAGCAGGGAGCTACTGCCACAGATCACGCGGCGCTGACCGCCTACACGGCGCGTTTGAGCGAGCAAGAGGCCAGGGTGATTTTCCAGCGCGCTCTGGCGGGTACGGCCAGCGAGGACGACGCCCGCCGCTTTACAGGTCATATGCTGATCGAGATGGCACGTATGAGCACAGAAGACGGCCTGGTGATGCAGTTGCATATCGGCAGTTCACGCGACCATAATCCAGCCATTTTCGCGCAGTTTGGACGCGACAAGGGCGCGGATATTCCTACGACCAGCGAGTTTACCCACAATCTCAAGCCGCTGCTCGATCTCTTTGGCTGCGATGCGCGCCTGACCCTGGTCCTCTTCAATCTGGATGAGACGGCGTACAGCCGCGAGTTGGCGCCGCTGGCCGGGCACTATCCCGCGTTGCGCCTGGGACCGCCCTGGTGGTTCTTCGATAGCCAGTTTGGTATGCGCCGCTTCCTCGATGCGGTGGTGGAGACAGCCGGGCTGCACAATCTGGCCGGCTTTAACGACGACACGCGGGCCTATCCTTCCATTCCCGCGCGTCACGACCTCTGGCGGCGGGTCTGCGCGGACTGGCTGGCAGGCCTGGTTGTACAGGATATCGTCGATGAGGAAGACGCGCGGGAGATGAGTATCGACCTGGCATACCGCCTGGCCCGGCAGACGTACAGACTGGACGCCTAATTCCAGGTAAGGATTTGAGCAAGCCGGGATCGTATGAGCCGCCGACAGGCTGTGCCGGCGGCTCATGCGGAGAACTGGGATGTGATCTTTAATGGTTCTCAAGGATGAGAGAAGAAAGGTTTTTTGCAATGCAATCATCGCATGTGCAGCGTTTGCGGTATGCCGTCATCGGCGCGGGTGCGGGCATCTTCAACTCACATCGCGCGCCCCTGGCTCAGCCAGAGGTTGAACTGGTCGGTGTCTCGGATATCAATCTCGCCAAAGGTCAGAAGGTCGCTGCTGAGTATGGCTGCGCCTTTTACGAGGATTATCGCCTGATGCTGGCCGAAACCCGGCCCGACGTGGCGGTTCTGCTCACGCCGCCATTTCTGCACGCCTCTATGGCCTGCGCCTGTTTCGAGGCGGGCTGCCACGTGCTGACCGAAAAGCCAATGGCCATCCAGATAAATGAAGCTGATGAGATGATCGCTGCTGCGAAGCGGCATCAGCGCTTACTGGGCGTCATTCTCCAGCAGCGCAACCGGCCAGAGATTCAGGAGGCGCGCAGGCTCTTAGGCGAGGGCATGATCGGTGAATTGCAGCGCGTCGAGTTTACCGCCGTGTGGACCCGCCCGACCAGCTATTTCGCCATGGCCCCCTGGCGAGCTACCTGGACCGGCGAAGGCGGTGGCGTACTGACCAACCAGGCCTCGCATAACCTGGACCTGCTCTGCTACCTGGTGGGTTCGCCCACGCGCCTCTTTGCCTGGACCCGCCGCCTGCTTCACCAGATTGAAACCGAGGATACCGTTCAGGCTCAGATGGAATGGGCAAACGGCGCTCTGGGATCGCTGCACATCAGTACGGCGGAGGCCGACGATTCGGAGCGCATCAAGCTCGTCGGCACGCGAGGCATCCTGGAAATTGGCCACGGCAAGCTGCTGGCCCAGACCAACGAGATGGATATACGCGAATACGCGCGTGTGACGCAGAATCCCTACGGAGCGCTGCCACGTGCCCCGCTGGCCATAAACGTAGAGCCGGGGCCGGCGAATCATCTGCCCGTCTACCGCAGTTTCCACAACGCCGTCATTTCACAGAGTTCCGACTATTGCGACGGAGAACAGGCCAGGGCCGAACTGGAACTGGCCAACGCTATCATCTATTCTAACTACACCCATCGCGAGGTCGAACTCCCGCTCGATGGCCAGGCCTATGCCGCCCTGCTGGCCGATCTACAACACCAGAGCCGCGCCAGCCAGGAGTCCGCATAGATAATTAACAATCAAGCGCTCTACTCAATGCACTGTCAGGCGGCTTTTCTATAAACGTTTTGCAGGAGCGCCCTGGCATAACACAGGCGGGCCGCCGCTGGCATTTCACCCTTTGTTTGACAGATGAAAAGCGCCACCTGTATCGCCTGTACGAAGCAAAATATATAGTGGGCCGCTTGAGCGAGCCCACTATAATAGTTTTTGTGATGTATGACGCGATACAAGTTACACTGGTATTTGCTATATATTTGCAGCATTTTGTGTAATTTTGGGTGACTTTTCCCCCTTCATTCTCAAAGATGCTGCATAACGAAAGAATAACTGCTCACTTATAGAAATGGCAGTGGCCAGGCGTCTTATGACGCGGCTGACTGGTCAGTCGGTGAGGTATATTCAAATTCAAGGGCGGTTGCGCCGCAATTGAGGCATTCTTCCGGGAACATGCCGGCGTGCGCGGTGCCACAGCCAGAGCAAACCCAGTGGCGAGGCTGACGTGTCTGCCGTATCTGACGCGCTGACGATGCGGGCTGAGCGAAGCGTCGCATGGATGCGTCCGCCAGGTGATACCTGTTCTGAGCGACTGGATATTCCTGCGGGGTGTTATGAGAAATCATCAAAAGCCTCCTGACCTTTTCTCGCGAACACCGCGCCAGGGTTGGCGCGGCTCCTCTTTGTTACAGATAGCTAACTCGACTGATTTCCTGAAGACAACTCCATCCTGGCGCTTGCATGGAATATGTGTCAAGTTTAACAGGAGTGTCTGGCCGCTGTCCATGTATTTTGATAACGATTGTGGATGGTATCTATCAGCCAAAGATTATATATGCAAGATGGATGCGCCCTCTCGACGATCTCTATGGGACTGTGATATCATTCGCGCAAGCGAAAACACAACCTGTTTGGAAGGGTGAGCTGCGCAGTGTATCTCAAACGTTTAGAAATGTTGGGTTTCAAGAGCTTTGCCAACAAGACGCATCTGGAATTCAGCACCGGTATCACGGCGGTCGTTGGTCCGAACGGCGCCGGCAAGTCGAATGTGGCGGATAGCGTTCGCTGGGTGCTGGGCGAGCAGAGTATGCGCCAGTTGCGGGGCAAGAAAAGCGACGATATTATCTTCGCCGGCGGGCAGGGACGAGCCGGGCAGGGCATGGCCGAAGTCTCTTTGACCATCGATAACAGCACCGGCTGGGTACCTTCGGATTATAGCGAAATCACCGTGACCCGGCGTACCTACCGCTCCGGGGAAAACGAATATTTAATCAATAAACAGAAGGTGCGCCTGAAAGATGTCCTGTTGCTGCTGGCCCAGGCGCGCATTGGTCACGACTCCTATACGGTCGTGGGCCAGGGCTTGATCGATGCGGCTTTGAGTCTGCGCGCCGAGGAACGACGCGGCCTCTTTGAAGACGCGGCTGGCATTCGCCCCTACCAGGTGCAGCGCAGCGATGCCGAGAACCGCCTGCGCCAGACGGAGCAAAATCTGGAGCGCCTGCGCGATATTGTCAGCGAAATCGAGCCGCGCCTGGAGCCGCTGGCGGAGCAGGCCCGCCGCGCGCTCGAATATAAGCAACTCAACAGCGAATTGCAGGAGGTGCTGCTCACGTGGTACGCCCTGCAATGGCGACGTTTGCGCATGGTACGCGAGCGCGCGGAACTGGCGGAGCAGACGCAGACGCGACTGGTGCAGCAGAAAGAGCAGGCTGCGCGCGAGGTGGAGGAGCGCCGCAATGCGCTGCGCGGACGCCGCCAGCAGGCTCAACTCAAAATCGCCGAGGCGCGGGACACGCTGAGCGAGGTCAGCGATGCGGTCAAGCGCCTTGAGCGCGAACTGGCGGTGAGCCAGGAGCGCATGGTGGGTCTGGAGCATCAACGCGGTGAGCAACAGCAGGAGGAGAGACGCCTGCGCGAACGCCTGATTACCTTGAAGCAGCAGTTGATCGACCTGGAAGAACAATGCGACCTGGCCGATGAAGCGATTGACGACGACGCGGCGGCCCTGGCCGGGCGCGAGAGCGATGTGGCCAGAGCGCAAAAAGAGTTCGAGATGGACGAGCGCCGTTTGCGCACAGCACAGAACGATCTCGTCCAGGTGCAGGCACGCCTGGGCGCCAGTCAGTCGGACCTTGGCCGCCAGCAAAAGCACCTGGGCGAGCGCAATCGTCTGCTGGCCCTGCGCCGCGATACCATTGCGCAATCTCAGCAATCCCTGCGCACTCTGGAGACGCGCCTGGTTGACGAGCGCGCGCAACTGACCACCGCGCGTAACGAGGAGCAGCAGATTACCCAGCGCAAGCAGACCATCGCGCGGGCTATTGCCGACGCGCAGCAAGAGATGGAGCGCCTCAAGTCCTCCCTGGCCGAAGCCGAGCGCCAGCGGCGCACTGTGGCAGATCGCCTGAATATGCTCAAAAACTGGCGGCAGAGCTTGAGCGGCTACAGCGATGGCGTGCGCGCCCTCCTGCGCGCTCCCCAGGGCAAATTGCAGGGCTTGCTCGGTCCAGTCCCCCAGCTCGGGGTGGCCCGCGCCGGACAAGAACTGGCGCTGGAAGCCGCGTTCGGTCCCTATCTGCAAGCTGTGGTGGTGGAAACGCTGGAGCAGGCGCGAGCCTGTCTGGCCTATCTGCAAAGCGCCAGGGCCGGCAAGGCCATGGTGGCCTGGCTGGAGCGCTCGACCGCGCAGGACGATCTGAGCGCCGCCCGGGCCGCCATGGAAGACGCCGCGCAGGAGCGCCTGCTGACGGCTCATCCCGCCCTGCGTCCGCGCGTGAGCGGACTGGCCTGGAACGCCATGCAGTGCGAGACGAGTTATACTCCACTCTTCCATACCATCCTGCGCGGCGTCCTCATCGTTGACGACCTGGATACTGCGCGGGAAATACTTGAGATACTCACCACAGCCAGCGCGACTGACGCCTATCCCTATGTCGAGCGACTGGTCATGCTGGCAGGCGAGGTGCTGCACCTGGATGGCTGGCTGACCGGTGGCAACAGCAAGGACGGCGGCCAGCAGGGCTTGCTGGCCTATGAACGCGAATTGCGCGAATTGCCCCGCCAGTTGGACGAACATCTCGCCCTCATCTCACAGATCAATGACATGCTCAGCGAGGCGCAACGCGCTCAGGAAGGGCGCCGGGCTGAACAGAGTTCCGTTGAAAAAGAGCTCCAGCGCAACGCGGCGCGCATCAATGAGTTCAACCGGGCCGTCACCGCGACCCAGCGTGAGCAGGATCGCCTGCAAAGCGAATTGCAGGGTGCCGTTTCCATTGAACAGCAGCTTGTGGCTGAGATAGCTGGCCTGGAGCAGGAAATCGCGGCGGCCAGGGAGCGCGTTCTGGCGCACGAAAAATCGCAGCGCGAACTGAGCGGCCTGGTGGAGGACTTGCAGCAGGAGGTAGAGGAGCGCACTATCGCCTTCCGCCGTCAGCAGGACGAACTGGGCAAGGCGCGCACCGCCCTGGCTGTCAAGCGCCAGGAGGCCAGAGCTATGCGCCAGCAGCTCTCGACGCAGCAGCAGCAGGCCCAGGATGTGCGCACACAGATCGACCAGCGAGCCGCGCGCATCAAAGAGGCCGAGGAGCGCTATCAGGCGCTGCAGCGCACCGTGGAGCAGCATCAAAACGAGATTGCCCAGGCTCAGCAGCGCGTCACAGCCCAGGTGGCTGTTCTGCGCCAGGCCGAGGAAGGCGCCAGCACTCTGGACCAGCAGATCAGCGAACTGGAACAGGAGAGCCTGAGCCTGCGTCAGCAAATGGCCGAGCTAGAGGTGGCCTATCGCAAGTGCCTGCTCGACAGCCAGAAAGCGCGCGATGCCGTGGAGACGCTGCTGGCCCAGCTCAACGAGGAAATGGGCATCAGCGACCCGCGCGAACTGGCCGGTTATGCCACAGCGGAGTCCGGCAGCGCCAGCAGTTCCGAGCAGACCAGCGACAATAGCTCTGGCCAGAACGGAGAGGGCAGCGCCGCTTCGCTCAAAATCGATGACGCTCTATCCGAAGAAGAGGAGGCGGAGCTGCGCAAGCTGCGCCGGCGCGTCGATACGCTGCGCAGTAAACTCAAAGCGCTGGGGGGAAGCGATCCAGAGGCACCCCAGCAGTACGAAGAGACGCGTACCCGCTACGAATTTATGACCACGCAGATCACCGATATGGACCAGGCTGCGCTACAACTGCGCACGATCATCACGCAGCTTGATGTGACAATGGCGCGCCAGTTCGAGACGACCTTCCAGGCCATTAACGCGCGTTTCCGCGAAAACTTCGTCACCCTTTTCAAAGGTGGCAGCGCGCGCCTGGAGCTTACCGCCGCTAAAGGCGAAGAAGAGCACAGCGAAGGCGAAGGCTCCAGCGCCAAAGGTATGCCATCCGGCGTCGAGGTCATTGTCCAGCCGCCCGGCAAAAAGGTCCAGGATCTCTCTCTGCTCTCCGGCGGCGAGCGGGCCATGGTCTCCGCAGCTCTGCTGTTCTCCCTGCTGGAGATCAATCCCCCGCCTTTTTGTATGCTCGACGAAGTAGACGCGGCCCTTGACGAATCCAATGTCAACCGCTTCTGCGACATTCTGCGCCGCCTGGCTCAGCGCACGCAGTTCATCGTCATCACGCATAACCGCGTCACCATGACCTCCGCCCAGGCCATTTATGGTGTCTCGATGGGCGGCGACAGCGTTTCACGCCTGCTCTCTCTCAAACTGGAGGAAGCTCACGCCGTCGCGGGAGAGCGCTAAACTCTGCTTAACAGCGGCAATGCCGGCAAAGGTGCGATTTTAGCTGTGTACTTCTCACAGTTATGGTATACAATAGCAGATGTAACCTTTCTATTTTGTGCGTGGGTAAAAGGGAATGCAGCTATGTATGAGGATCACGAGAAAGCAGCTTCTCCATTGAGCAGAGCGGACGTGGAATGGCTCTTGCATCAACTGGAGAGCCGGGAGCCCCAGGAACAGCGGGAACAACTCGATTTGCAGGCGCGGAATTTGCAGCAAATCGACCTCTCCTATATGGATTTGCAGGGCGCGAATCTGCGGCAGGCGAACTTGCGCGGGGCCAATCTGCGCGGGACAAATCTCAGCGGCGCGCATCTACAGGGAGCTGATCTGCGCGAGGCCGATCTTGATGGAGCCGATCTTAGTCGCGCCCTTCTGGGATCAGAGAGCGCGGAACCGGTCCTGCTCAGCGGGGCGAAACTCAGCTATGCCAGGCTGGCGGAGCTGGATCTGCGCGGCTTCGACCTGGCTGATCTGAACCTCTACCATGCAGATTTGCGCGGGACCGATCTGCGCGGCGCCAACCTGCATGGGGCCGACCTGCGCGGAGCTGATTTAAGCACCACTTTGCTGGATGGTTCCGAGTTGCGGGGGGCAATGCTGTATCGCGGAGCCTTTTTGCGCGGCAGGGCTGAGCAGAGGTCATGGAGTTCCCCCAGCCGTCCTCCGGTCGAGGCCTGGTCCCCCTGGGAACTGCCTGAAGCGCCCGCGCCATCGATAGAACCAGTTGTCTCCATGGATGAGCAGCCACTTTCAGAGCGAGAGGCCTATCTGTTCGGCATGAACGTCTTGCTGGCGGGTTGCGAGCCGGCCAGGCTGGTCCGACTCTTTCCCCAGGGCTTCTCCTTCGCCCAGGCCCACCAGATTTTTACCAGCTGGCTGAAAGGCGCGAGCCGGACATACAGCGAACAGGAGACGCAGGCGCTCTGGATTGGCTTCGCGCATCGCATCTGCGATCTCTATTTTCAAAACACGCCTGAGCCATACTGGCCGCCTTTTCCCTCGGCGTAGCCATCCCCCTCCGTGGACGAGGAACTATTCCTGAATAAATTTCTGCAAAAACTCGCCCACACGCTGCCGATAGCCGGCTACATCAGCGGAGTACGACAGACCATGGCCGGCCTTCGGCACAATCAGTTTCTCTTTATAGGCCGGACTGGCCTGATAGAGCGGCTCCAGCATGGCCACGGGCACAAAGGTATCCTCGGCGCCATGAATAAACAGAACAGGACAACGAGTCTTGCTCACCTGGCGCAGCGCGGACGCCTCGCCAAAGAAATAGCCGGCCCGTATTTTGCACACCAGGCTCACCAGGTAGACCAGCGGAAAAGGCGGAATTTTGAAAAGGCGCCGGGCCTGATACGAAAGGATAGCTTTGACGGAGGTGTAAGCGCAATCCGACACCACACATTTCACCTGCGCCGGCAGACTGGCCTCACCGCAGGTCATCAAGACTGTCGCGCCTCCCATCGAAATACCGTGCAGGACAATTTGCGCATCCTCACCCACGCGTTGCACCAGGTAGTGCAGCCATTTGAGATAGTCCAGGCGATCCGGCCAGCCAAAGCCAATATACTGACCCTCGCTGGCGCCATGCCCGCGATCATCCGGCATCAACACATTATAGCCAAAGACCTCGTGATACAGCTTCGCGAAAGCGCCCATATCGCCAAGCGCGCTCCCTGTATAGCCGTGGGCCAGCAAAGCCGTTTTCGTCGTAGGCTGAGACGCGGGCAGGTAATAGCCACGCAAAAGCAGCCCATCCTGCGACTTCATCTCAATCTCCTCAAACGTCTGCCGTTCGAGCCAGGAAGCATCAAAAGTGGCCAGTTCAGCAAATTCATCAACAGCCAGATCAGAACTGGACGAGAGAAATTCCTTGGGGCGGCGCGCCACCGCCACATTATAAAAGTACAGACTCGCTACCATCAGCAGGAGGAGCAAAATCAGCACAAAACACAGCAAAATAAGGAAAGCCAGTGGCATAGTGATCAAAACCTTTGCCTCGGGAAGAAACAGAAAGACTACAGATGAGTCCATATTACAGCAGAACAATCCTGCCTGACAAGAGGCAATTGCTCGCGCCCGCGGTGGGCTGCGAGTTCACAAATGCGCGAAGATTTGACGGCTTCACGGCGATATGCTATGCTCAGCGCGTAGTCTGGCACCAGGAAAAGCTCTGCCCATCATATCAGAGCTTTTTTGCTGACCTTTTTTGGGCAGAAGCCGGCTGGACAAATGGGAAAATGTAGCACGCAGGTTGCAATTTTGCTATATTTTTTATAAGGGGAGCGTGTGGATAGATCCAGACGTTGCCTCTGTGACTTCCCAGATGGTACATCTGGAGCTTATCTGAAAGGGTTTTTTCAATGTATAAAAAGATGCTGGCCGGAATCGCTTTCCTGGCGATTCTGGCTACTGTTCTGGCCGCTTGTAGCATTCATGAATCCAGCGGCCCCACCGGCCCGGTCGCGCACATGGGGAACGCGAGTTTTACGCAGACCAGCATTACCATCAATAAAGGCGACTCAATCACGCTCGTCGATGATGTCGCGGTTGAGCATATCATTACCAATGGTCTATGGAAAAATGGCGCTCCTGATACGACCAAAGAGAATGGCGCTCCCGCCTATAACGCGACGTTTAACGGCAATGATTCGGGCACGCTTGGCCCCTTCCCGGTGAGCGGAACCTTCCACTACTATTGCACGATACATCCAGGCATGGACCTGACAGTGGTCGTCAAATAAAAGGTCGCAGCCAGTGACTCTTTTCAGCAAGCAGGAGAGTCCTGAAGAGGCGGGCATTACGCGGTTCATCCGCGTCTTGTCCGCCTCTCCTGGTTGTTTGAGCGAGCAAAGCCTGGCTGGCACCTGCCTGCGCGGACGTGACGAAACGCCGATGACGTGAAAAAACCCCTGCGTTGTCCGGTAGAGAAGCAGAAACCTCGGTAGTACTTTTATGGTGGGTTGCTTTCGATGGAGATGCCGGGGAGGACATAACATGGTATACTAGGCTCGACAAAAGACAAATAAACGCTAGCAATAGAGAAAAAGGTGGTTTCGCTGTATGCGTTCTCAATCATGGAATATATTTCGTGGGCGCCTGGCTCTAGGATTTAAGTTTACCGCAATCTTTTCGCTGTTTCTGGTCAGCGTGCTGATCGTTGCCTGTGGGGGTAGCCCCAGCTCGACTGCCGGATTAGGCTCTCCGCCTCCGACGCTGACGATTAATCTCAATCAGATTTTTGCTTCGCCCACACCAACGCTACCACCCTATTCGTGCGGAGCCTGGGTTACCCAGACCTCACCTGCCTATTATCCCAATGCCGTGGTAGCGGTCTATGCGAAATATGTACAAAATGTCAATGGCAATCCCCAGGGAATGAATCAGGCCCATGCTCAGGCCACTGTCCTCTGGCCGGCAGGCACCTCGACCTCTTTCTCGGTTACCACGACGCAGGACGGTCTGGCGGTCTTCATCGTGCCACTCCAGGCCAGCGCGGTCGGCCATGAAACACTGGTAGAGGTGAGCTTTACCTCCCAGGATGGCAAACACACCTGCAATGTCACCGGCACACAGGACGCCTTCTTTGTGGCCGTCATCGCCTCTCCCACAGCCTCGCCCACCGGACAACCGGGCGGCAACACTACGCCGGGAGCAGGACCATCGCCCACGGGTTCGCCGGACAACCAGGCCACGCCTACGCCTACCTTCGGCTTCCCACAACGCACCCCGAGCAAATAGGCGGCAGAAGAGAAGAACCAGCCCCGCGTCATAAAACGCAGGAAGGACCGCGCTGACATACGCAAGTTAGCGCGGTCCTTCCTGCGTTTTACGCCCATCACCGGGCTGGAAACCGATCAGCCGCCAGGGCACTTGCAAAATTCCCGTGGACTTTGCATAATTGCAGTAGAGAGAGTTTGGTACCTGCATTGCCAGATCTGCCCGACAAGCAAGAATGTTCATCATTTCTCACAGGCAGATCTCTGAAGGAGCGAGCACAATGCTATCATCAGGTGAGACGGGTTACGACACCACAGGGTCCATAATGCGAGCCACACGGGCGGCCAATCGGCGCGAATTGCTGAAAAACAAACGAGCGCGCAATACTGAGATGCTGCCCGGCGTCAATGAAGAGGATACCCACGGAAAAATGCCTCGAACCCAGGCCACTCATCTGCGCGAGGAAAATCAGCGTTTGCGCCGAGAGGTGGAGGAGTTGCAGGAACAACTGGCCACCTACCAGAGCAGCATGGATCTGCTGGATAATGAGATCGAAACCATCCACCGCGATCATCGCCAGGAAGTTGAGCAGTATCAGCAGCACTTACGAGAGATGATGGAGGAGCGCAACCAGATGCAGGAGGTCAATCAACATCTGGAACAGCGCTACCAGGAACTCTATCGGTCCTTTCAGGACGCGGTGGAGGAAGAGGCCGGGAAGATGGTCAAAGAAGCTGCGCAAACCCTGGTGCTTTCACCCGAACATACACCGGCCCTGCTGGGCGACGTGGTCAAAACCCTGGAAGTTCAGATGCGGCAGACTGAGGATCAACGCACAGCGGAACTGCTGGCGGTGATGCGCCAGGCCCAGTATAAGTCGGAACTGCTGGAACAGGAGATGGCCCGTGAACGCAGTGAGCTGACCGCCGAACGCGAAAACCTGCTCCAGTTGCGCGAACGCATCAACCAGCAGGCCCAACAGCGCTATCAGGTTGAGCGCGTCCGCCTGCGGGCCCGCTGGACCACCGCATTGATGTTTACAGCTCTGCTGATGCTCTGTCTGCTGGTGACGCTGGAAACGATCTTTGAAAGCTTCGGCCTGGCCCCGGCGATAGATATCTTTGTGCCGCTGGGCATCTGTATGGTTCTGACTTATCTGATCGCTCAGTTTCAGGCCAGGGGACGCATCAGCGTGCAAAAGGGACCGGTGAAAAAGAGCAGCAACGTGCAAAAAGGTCCGGCGAAAAAGAGCACTCCGAGCAAGAAAGCCCCTCCCAGGAAAAAATAGAACAGGCCAGAAGAGAACAGCGTCGTTCCCCTCCAGCCTGCCCTGTACGCATAACTTACGCTTCGTTAGCGATCCTGGTTGCGCTCGTCGCGCTCGTCGCGCTCGCTGCGTTCACCACGCTCACTGCGCTCACCACGCTCGTTGCGCTCAGTCTCCGACCAGCGAAGCTGAGAAGAGCTGTCCAGTTCCCGCGCACCGGCCTGGGGACGGCTGGCAGGCTGGCCAGGCTGACCAGGCTTGTTCTGCTGCTGCTGCTGACCTCTGCTGGTCTGCTGCTCGTTCTGACGAGCCTTCGCTTTAGCAGCCTGGTTTTTCTCTTCTTGATGCGACATGATATGTATCCTCCTCAATAGAGTTGTTTGCTACTTGGAATGTTCCAAATAAGGAAGCTCTCAATCAGCGCTTCCTTGTTTTTATGATAGAGACAGATACAAATTGTAAATAGAAATATGTTTTCACTTCTGAGGCAAGCGCCAGTCAGACAAAAAGAGAAGGCCAGGGGAATACTCCCCTGACCCTGTTGTTGGTACAGGACCGGCATCTAGCGGTCGAGATCGCGGTCAACCTGGCGCTCAACATCGCCAGCCTTGCCTTGCGCGGCTCCGCCCACGTCACGGGCTTTGCCTTTGATTTCCTGCGACTTATTCCCGGTCATTTTGCCCATCTCTTTTTGAGCTTTACCGGCAATCTCGTTCGCTTTACCCTTGATTTTATCACCAAGGCCTTGCTGGCCGAGGTCTTTGTCATCATAGTCAGGCATGCAGGATTACTCCTTCGTTGATGGTCGTTACACTGACTTTTTTAGCCAGGAAGCAAACGGTGCTTCTGTGTCCATACTATTACTACTACCGAGTGAGACATATGGATGCACCATGCCCACCAACACGAAAGGCCCGCCAGGACCAGGGGAGCGG